>JBELBA010000051.1:0-13182 GCA_042095635.1 Chitinophagales bacterium | reverse complement strand
GGCGTAGCGCAGCCCGGTTAGCGCACCTGGTTTGGGACCAGGGGGTCGGAGGTTCGAATCCTCTCGCCCCGACGAATCAACAAAGCCTGTTCATTTATGAGCAGGCTTTTTTTGTTTTTCTAACACATTCTAGTCAATAATCTGTATATTAAATTGAAACACATTTAATATGGCAGTATATACAACAATCATCGTAATATTATCTATTCTTTTTTTAGGACTCTCTGTTGTAATAGTAAGAGAAAAAACAGCAGTAGTAATTCAAAGATTTGGTAAACATCAAAGAATAGCAACTTCAGGTTTAAGTTTCAAAGCTCCAATTATTGATACTAATGCAGGTATTCTTAACATGAGAATTCAACAATTAGATGTCGGTATTGAAACAAAAACTTTGGATAATGTATTTGTAAACATGCGAGTTTCAGTACAGTATCATGTTATAAAAAGTAAAAAACATGAAGCCTTTTATTTATTAGATGATCCTGAATCTCAAATTTCAGCCTATATTTTTGATGATGTAAGGGCTGAAGTTCCTAAAATGGAATTAGATGATTTGTTTGCTAAAAAAGATGATATCGCCAATGCAGTTCGTAGTAATTTAGATAATGCCATGAATGAATATGGCTATCAGATTGTAAAAGCGCTCATTACAGATATTGATCCGGATAAGAATGTAAAAGAATCAATGAATAGAATTAATGCAGCTAAAAGAGATAAAGAAGCTGCATTAGAGGAAGCAGAGGCAGAAAAAATTACAATAGTTAAAAAAGCGGAAGCTGATGCCGAAAGTAAAAGACTTCAAGGGGAAGGTATTGCACAACAAAGACTCGAAATCGTTAAAGGATTTAAAGAATCAGTAGAGGATTTTCATAATTCACTTCAAGATATCTCCTCCTCGGAAGTAATGCAATTTGTCTTAATGACTCAATATTTTGACACGTTAAATAACATTGGGTCAAACTCAAAAAACAGCTCAATATTAATTCCAAATTCTCCTGGAGCCATGAAAGATTTCCAAGAACAAATCATACAAGGAACCTTTATTGGCAATAGATTTAATGAACATATTGAAAACGCCGAAGAAAACAAAAAAGACTAAATTCATATCAGTTATTTTGTTATAAAGTCTAACAAAACTTGCTTGTAAGGCTCATATCCGTATACAGCAGGTAAATCACTATGATCAGCACTATCAACCCGAAGAGCAGTCTTATCATCACCTAGATAATTCTTAAAAACAACCTCTCCATGGGTTTTAATTGATAAAAATGCATCATCCTTCCCATGCATCCATAATAAAGGCTGATCAACAGCTTTAATTAAATCAGCTACCGCATAATCTGTAGTAGTATAATATTTATTGCTCATGGATAATTTAGAAGCATCGTTTACCATTACTTTTGTGGATGCAAAAGGTGCTTCTAATATTAGTTTACTGGGTTTTAGGCTATTTAAATCATCTGAAGCACTCAGATATGTTGATGGGTAAGAACCTAAACTAAAACCATAAATCACTAACCTGTCTTGGGTCAAACCTTTTGATTGTAGCCAATTAATACCAGATTGAATATCTTCTACAAGACCAGCCTGTGTAGGTTGTCCTTCACTCCTGCCATAACCTTTATAATCAATCATTAAAACACCATATCGATATTTACCCCCGACATGAGCTAGCAATTTTTGTCTACTCCAATACCAATCAATATGGCCAGCATTACCATGGCAATACATTATAACCGTATCCTTATCTATCGTTTGTGTATCTCCTATATAAACACCGTAAATATTATGTCCTCCACTTGAAAAAGACAACAAATGCATTTTATCAGCATCAATAGCGTAGCTACTGTCAATTATTACTTTAGTTTCTCCTATATATTCTTCTAGTTCATACGCTTCAAGAACTACATTTTCAAACATAAAGCTGTCTATTTTCTGACAAGAAACAAACAACATTACAAGCATTATATTACAGACTATTCTAATCATCTTATACTTAATTTATCGTTTTTGCAAAACCTACAAAAATACCTGGAACACTTCGCTCACCATGCCACTTAGCATAATTAACAACAACATCTTGGTTACTTTGACCAAGTCCTAATACTTTATATTCCAAAGTTAAATTCCATTTATTTAAGGCTAAATTAGTTCCTAAGTGCGGATTAAATAAAACGCTTGTTTCTTGAATTTCACCATGGGCTTTAAGGGGCTGTAAATCTGTCCATGTAGCAATACCTAAATAAAAGAAATGTTTATTGCCTTTACCAAAACTCCAATAAGCATTTAGATCAATTTGCGGATAAATATCATATTCTCCCTCATTCAAATCTACAAGACTATTAATACTAAAACTACTAGATAAACTAGGTATAAAACCACTAGAGTCGGCTTGATAAAGTCTTTTTGTAGCACCAATATCTAATTGTAAAGTTTTAAAAAGTAAAGCAGTTGTGTGTAGTCCTCCAAATAGTGTTAAATCATCTTTAAGTCCATGGCCTACTGCAATAGTAGTATATGGAGTAGGTATAGTCATCCCAAATAGATTTTGCATTGGCCCACCTAGCGTGCCGGACAGCTGAGTTTGACCTTTTGGGATTGTCCTTACAAATCTTGAAGGGGAACAAGACAATAAAACCAAACAAATAAGAACCAAACTAGATATTCTAATATTTCTCAACATAAAATGATTTTCAAACTAATAATACGCTCAATTTCTATTAAAGTGACAAGCATCAGAAACAATTGACTTAAATTGTAAAAAAAGATTTAATTTGTACAAGCAACTAAGGCTTATAATGCGTGGAAAATAAACCAGAAATATACTTTCATGTAGGAACAGGAAAAACTGGATCTACTTATTTGCAACAGAAGGTTTTTCCAAAAATGAAAGGCATAAAATATTTACCTACTCATAAATTTTATAGTTATCCAAAATTTTTAAGTCAATCTAAAGCATCTAAAGTATTGCTATCAAGAGAATTTGACAGACAATTAGAAGAAGAAATAATAATTTTTAGTGCAAAATATTCTAATACTACGCCCATTATAACATTTAGAAAACATAGCGCTTATATTGCTTCACAATACAAAAGGTTTATAAAGAATGGTTATCAAATGGATTTTAATTCTTTTTTTAATTTAGAAGACACAGGCTATTTTAAAATCAAGCATTTACATTATAAATATCAAATTGAACTACTCCAAAAATATTTTAATCAGCCACCTATAATATTGAACTTTTCAGATTTAAAAAATAATCCCAAAGCGTATATAACAAAACTAACGGAGGCTATAGATGCACATATCAATCTTGAAGAGATTAATTTAAAACATTTCCATACGTCTTATAACCATAAACAACTTAAGCTGATGCTAAAATTTGGGAAAATATTTTCGCTAAAAAAGAGAAGAGTTTCCAGATTCAAAATCATTCAAATAATTTGGAAATTTTTAATATTCTTCCCTTTAAGGTATGGTTTTCTGATAATTTTCAAGTGGGTTCCTTCTACTTTTATAGACCAAAAACCACTTATTGATTCCGATAAATTAGCCGCTATAGATCATTATTTCCAAAAAGACTGGGAACATATTAAGCATATTTCTATATAGCAAAAAAAAAGCCTCGAAATTCGAGGCTTTTTTTAAAAGTTGAGTTTGATTTATAAATCAAACTTAATTCCTTGAGCCAATGGTAACTCAGTAGAATAATTTATTGTGTTGGTTTGTCTTCTCATATAAATCTTCCATGCATCAGACCCAGACTCTCTTCCACCACCAGTTTCTTTTTCACCACCAAATGCACCACCAATCTCAGCACCAGAAGTACCTATATTAACGTTTGCAATTCCGCAGTCAGAACCAGCGTAAGAAAGGAATTTTTCAGCTTCTCTTAAGTTAGTAGTCATAATAGCAGAAGATAATCCCTGAGGAACATCATTTTGAATGTCAATTGCATTCTCCACTTCTCCAGTATACTTCATTAAGTATAAGATCGGTGCGAAAGTTTCATGTTGTACAATTTCATAGTGGTTTTCAGCTTCAACGATTGCTGGTTTAACATAACATCCAGACTCATAGCCTTCACCTTCTAATACACCACCTTCAACTAACACATTACCACCTTCAGACTTAGCTTTTTCAATAGCAGCTAAATAAGCATTTACTGAATCCTTATCGATCAATGGTCCAACATGATTAGACTCATCTAAAGGATTACCAATTTTTAATTGAGGATATGCAGCAACTAAAGCGTCTTTTACTTTGTCATACATAGTATCATGAATAATCAATCTTCTAGTAGATGTACATCTTTGACCACAAGTACCAACAGCTCCGAAGATAGCTCCTACTATTGTATTATCGATATCAGCGTCTGGCGTAATAATGATTGCATTGTTACCACCTAACTCTAATAAAGAAGTACCAAACCTCTCAGCAACTTTCATCCCTACTAATTTACCCATTCTAGAAGAACCAGTAGCAGATACTAATGGCACTCTTTTATCTTCAGTCATCCATTCACCAACTTTATAATCTCCGTTGATTAATGAACAAATACCTTCTGGTAAATCATTATCAGCAAAAACTTCTGCTGCAATGTTTTGACAAGCTACACCACACATTGGCGCCTTTTCTGATGGTTTCCATACACATACATCACCACAGATCCATGCTAAAGCTGTATTCCAAGCCCAAACTGCAACTGGGAAGTTAAATGCAGAAATAATACCAACAACACCAATTGGGTGATATTGCTCATACATTCTATGTAAAGGCCTTTCAGAATGCATAGTTAATCCATGCAACTGTCTAGATAATCCAACTGCGAAATCACAGATATCGATCATCTCTTGAACCTCTCCATAACCTTCTTGTAAAGATTTACCCATTTCATAAGAAACTAACTTTCCTAATGGCTCTTTATATTCTCTTAATTTATCACCAAATTGTCTAACAATTTCTCCTCTTTGTGGAGCAGGCATTGTTCTCCATTCTTTATAAGCTTCAGTAGCAGTAGTCATTACCGCTTCATATTCTTCTTTAGTAGTCTCTTTTACACCACCAATTAGTTGTCCATCAACTGGAGAATAAGAATCATATACTTTATCTGAAGATTCATACCATTTAGAACCTGTTGAAGTTCCTGGGTTAACACCTTGAACACCTAAAGCTTCTAATACTTCCTGCATTTCATTTGTTGCCACTGCTGTCATAAAATTAAATTTTGATTTAAATAATGTGGCACAAAGATAGAAAAATTTGAGCATTAATATTGGCAGTACATATCTTAAGAAGAACCGTAAATGACATTATTAGCCTATTGGAAGGCTATAGATATGGTATTAACTACAAGAAAATGATGAAAGTGTTATCTAAGCAACATAAAAGTACCAGACACTTTAAACTCTTGATCTAAGTTATCTGTTATCCTTAACATGTAAGCATAAATATCTGGAGGAGCAATTGTACCATCATTGTATGTACCATCCCATCTACCTGTATAATCATCAGTTTTAAACAAGGCGTCACCGTATCTATTGAAAACAATGAATTCAAAAGAATTTACATTTCTAGCTGATAAACTTCCGATAGGTCCAAAACAATCATTATGATAATCACCATCTAATGCACAAGGACTTGTATTTTGAACAGTAGCTAAATCTAATGGTGAGAATGCACTTGGAAAGTGAATAATTACCTCACTAGTTACAAATACTGGAATGATGATAGAATCCATGCAACCAGGGTCTGATTCTAAAACAGGATCACCAGTATAATATGCTCCTAATACAATATTATAATCTCTTTCTTCTAAAAATGTATAAGACTGTCCAGCTTTATTTAAAACAGTATCAGTAGGGTTTCCATCATCCCAATACCAAGTGTAAAAAATACTATCTGCAAAGCTATTAGATGTATTAGTAAACTGCAGTGAAGAGTTAATTAATACCTTCGGTTGGCTTGCCGAACCTAAAGCTTGAGTTGCCATAATGGCTCTAAAAGGAGTTAATGTTCTTTCAGAAACACAAGAAGCGCCATTCTCTGTATTAGTTGTTCTTAATGTTACAACATGCGTTCCACTATCCGTAAATGTAGCTTGATAAGTTGCACCTGTTCCGATTACGGATCCATTAATTAACCATTCATAAGTATAAGTTCCTCCTGCAGGAGTAGCTTCTAAATCTAATGTTGCAGGTAAACAACCATACTCAACAAATGGCAATACCGATGCTGAAGCAGTATCTACTACAACAATTCCTTTCGTAGCTGTTTGAAATAATCCACAATCTGCATCTGTAATCTCATAATATACTTGGGAAACCCCAGGACTTGATGGTGCAAACATATTAGATGAAACATCATTATGTGCGTCAAAACTTCCGCCTGTTGTCACAGCAGGATTAGATAAATTTAAAATATTAACTGGCAATTCATTAATACAAAATGGTCCTGGATTAGTCCATGATGTATCAACACATTTTCGAGTAAAAGTACGAGACTCCGTATCTGCACAAGTTCCATTATCAACTGTTAAATCTATCGTGGCAGTTGTATTTGTCCCTCCAGTGCATGCTGGAAAAGCACTTAATTGAATTTCAGTTCCTGCACCATTCACAATACCTAACCCATCAGAGTAAGTTACAGTTCCCTGCGAAGCTGAAGTTGGATCTACATATCCTGCTAAACTTTGATTAGAAACATCTCCCATACAGAAGATATCTGTTATTCCAGTGTTCCATTGAGCGTCCGGAGAAGCTAATAATGTAAAAGTTGAATTTTGATTATCTCCACATCCTGTTCCTGCTCCTAACTCATAATTTAAAGTAACTGTAACAGGAGAAGCTGCTGTCCCTCCTAATCCTCTACCATCAAATTCATAATCGTTACCTGTATTAGAAATTGCAGCTGCATTTCCTCCACCAGATACGTAAGTAAATACTCCACCAGCAGTACCGCCGTTATCCGCAATCATTTGATCTAAGTCAATCGGAACTGCATCACAAAGTGGACTGGTTGCAGTCCAAGTTGCATCCATGGCACTTTCGACTTCAACAGTATGCATTTCAGATACTCTACATCCTTCATCTAGCACTCCGAATCCAACAGTATATGTAACGTCATAACTACCAGCAGTACTTGGCGTAAAGGTAGCTGAAGATCCATTAGAAGTAATGGCACCAGAACTTATCGTCCATTGGGCATCCAAATCACCTTGATCAGCAGGTGAAACTGCAACATCAGCACTCCAATTTTCAGGTGATGCACTTACACAAAAAGGTCCAGGATTAGTCCAACTTGCATCAGAAGCCTTAAATACTGTAATATTAAAATCTTGATTTATATCACAAACCGTAGATCCTGTGCTATAATTTACTGTTAGGACTTTGCTAGTATTATTACCAGTATAAGAATGCTCAAATTCATCAAAGTTATTAACTGTTCCATCAGCTGAAGTCCAAACCTCATCTACAGGATTATCTCTTGAGCTAGTTGCAACTAAATCTAATAAATTATCTAATTCATAAAATGCAGTTAAGCCTGTACCGGCATCTCCATCTATGTCAGCTTCACATAATTCAACTGTAATTCCAGAACCAACAATAACTGGATTGTCTTTTTTATTAACATTTACTTTTGCGAAATCAC
Source organism: Chitinophagales bacterium (assembly GCA_042095635.1). Taxonomy (GTDB): domain Bacteria; phylum Bacteroidota; class Bacteroidia; order Chitinophagales; family CAJXBJ01; genus JBELBA01. The sequence continues at coordinate 5,532 of JBELBA010000051.1, read as the reverse complement.
CATTGTAATAAACAGTTAAACAATAACTAGTATTAATGGCTAATTGACAAGGATCAATTGCGTCAGGTGTGCCACTACCATCTGTATCTATAAGCGCGCCTGGAGGCATTGCCGCATCGCATGTAGATGCATTATTACTTGCTAATGAAAGATCTGCTAGTACTGTAATTAAATCTCCATTATCATCTTCAGGAGCCCAATCCAAAATAGAAATATTACCTCCACTACAACAAGGATCGTAATAATTGGTTAACCCTTGTATTCCACTTTGTGCAAAAGAAGAATGCGATCCAACCTGAAATAAAACTACGATTAATACTTTCAATAAATGCTTCATAACTCACTGATAATCTTACCAAAAGATAGCTAAATTCTTTAAAAATCGCAAAAGAAATATATCATCCATTGTCAATTCCATAAGAATCAAAGTCCTAATAGACTGATCTTTAAGCACATCTAATTTAAACTTTTTCGTATATCTTTTCCTAATTCTCTTACTTTATTAAATAACGTAGCTGTATCTAGGCCTTTTACAATTCTATCTTCCATGACTAACTGCCCATTTACAATTACGTGCCTCACTTCAGATCCATTCATGGCATAAATGATATGAGAACTTGGATGATACATTGGTAATAATCTAGAATAATTTAAGTCTATAATCTGTATATCCGCTTGTTTACCTATTTCAATTGAACCAACTTTATCTGCTAAACCAAGTATTTCAGCCCCTTTTATCGTTCCCATTTCTAACATAGTATTTGCATTTAGACGTGTAGCATCCATATCAACTGCCTTAGCCAACTTGGATGCAACATCCAACTCCTCAAACATATTAAGGTTATTATTAGATGCAACTCCATCCGTTCCTACACCAACTCTAATTCCTCGATCTAAATATTGCTGAATTGGAGGTATACCACTTCCTAATTTCATATTACTTTGAGGATTATGAGCAACAGCCATATTTCTATTATGTATGATTTCAACATCTTTTGGTGATAAATGAACGCAATGTGCAGCAACTGTTTTATCGTCCAATAGACCAATGCTATCTAAATACTCAACAGGACTTAAACCATGCAAATCTTTAGATTGCTGTACTTCAAATGCAGTCTCTGAAAGATGTGTATGAAATATTGCATCATATTTATTTGCTAATGCTTTTGCTGTTATAAGTCTTTCTTTACTAACAGTATAAGGTGCATGCGGAGATACGGCACAAGTCACTAAATCCTCATTTTGCCATTGCTTAATTAATGCTTCTACATAATTAAATGATTTCTTGGGATCTTTTATAGAAGGCGTAGGAAAATCTAATATCCCTTCTCCTAAAACTACTCGCATTCCAACTTTCGTAACTTCTTCCGCAACTGCATCTTGGTAAAAATACATATCACTAAAACAAGTTGTTCCTGATTGAATCATTTCATGCATAGCCAATTGAGTACCCAACCTTACATTTTGTTCTGTACCAAATTTAGCTTCAGCGGGCCAAATATGTTTTTCCAACCATTCCATTAATGGTAAATCATCTGCTAAACCTCTGTATATAGACATAGCAGCATGAGTATGTGTATTAACCCAACCTGGCATCACTAAATGATGCTTGCCATCAATCACCTTTTTAGCATCTATTCCTACTGGAGGTACTCCATAAAAGATTTCAAAAATCTTGCCATTTTTAATGGCTATACTCCCTTCTTCAATTATTTCTCGATCGGCATTAACCGTTATAATCAATGCATTTTTTATAAGTATATCTACTTCCATCCCTTAATCCTCTGAGCTTAAATAATACTCTAGAACTGCATGCTCTGTTTTAGCATATAGTCTCAATTCTTTCTTCGTTAATTTTAGGATTTTCCAACTTTCACCAAAAGTGTTTCTAGTGGTACTATCGATAAAAAACAAATCCAATTTCGCGAAATTAGGAGCATCGAATTCCCATCTGCCTGAAGACATATATATGGAATCCTGACCTGCAGTATCTGTTGTTAATGTATGCCAACTAACGTCATTATCTTTTGTAAAAGTCAAAACTTGGCCATCGAAACTAGATGTAATGTCCAAATTATTTATGGTAGCCTGCGTATATTTCCAAGATTGAGCCAATCTTTGCTTTCTTGTTCTTAAGGAGTAAATAGGACCTTCCTCATAATAACAACCACTCATTACAAACATAATTGTAAGGAGTGTTAATAGATGATTCTTTATTGTCATACAATAAAAATACAGAAAGCTTTCCAATCTGATAAACATCAGTTGTTATAAAGGAAAAAAAGCTTATATTTATTTAGAATAAATCTAAATAGATATTTTGAAAACCCATACAGCTATAGAATTTCCTACTAAGCTTTGTTTGCAGTGCAGTGTTCACACTTCTAAAAAGAAAGAATGTTGCAAAAAATTCGAAAAGAAAAAAGGAAAGTATTGTAAAAAATGTCCTAAAAAAATCGACTAATGCATTTTCATTTGCATAATTAAGACAGTTTATTCGTTATAAATCGAACACTTAAATATCATTTCTTATTTATTGTTTTTTGATTATGTGTTTGGAATCAACTTTAATCGCTATCGAAGCGTACACAATTAAAGCACGTGAGATTTATCCTTAGCATATTATCCTTGTCCTTGATTAACCTAATTTTTGGGCAACAAGGTCTTTTTCCATATCAAGTTTATGGCCCAAATGACTATAATGGATCTTCACAAAATTGGGCGGCAGCTCAAGATTCTAAAGGAAGAATGTACTTTGCCAATACCGGTGTTCTCTTAAAATTTAATGGAACAGATTGGGAACAAATAAATATTGGGAACACCTCGCTTACAACTGCAGTAGATATAGATAAGAATGATAATATCTATGTTGGAGGATATAAAGAGCTTGGTCAACTATTGCCCACTAGATCTGGTAAATTAAAATTTAAATCTTTCCTAAATGATTCTTTAAGAAACACCATTAACAGAATATGGAAAATAAAAATTAGCCCAGACTCTGGAGTTTACTTTATCGCTAATGAAGGAGTTTTTAGATATTATGAAGATAGTCTGTACGTTATTAGACCAGACTCTAATCGATTCGTTTCTCTTTGTGAAGTAGAAGGTAGAATATTTACCAATGGCCCTCAAGGATTGCATGAAATTAAAGGACATCAAATTGATACAACTAGAAATGGAACTAATTTTAAAAATCTACCCGTTTGGGGAATTCAGCCATATGACCAACTACATTACCTAATGTTAACAAGAACACACGGTATCTCTAAATTAGACAAAGTAACATTTGAATACACCACTTTTAATCCTTTGTTAAATGAAAGAATTAAGGATTTAAGAGCTTACGACTTAGTACAATTAAGTGAAGAAGAATATGCTGTTGTTACTAATTTAGCAGGTATAATTATATTTAATAGATCTGGACAAATTACAAAAGAGTATAATGCTAATACAGGAGCATCAGATGATATAGGTATCAATACTTTTATGGGTAAAGACCAAATATTGTGGTTTTTAGGAAACAATGGAATTAGCAGAATATTACACAACTTTAGTTTAGATTATATTAATGAAATACAGGGATTAAAGCCGCCTGTCTATTCATTAAATGAGGTTGATGGAAAATTGATCGCTCATACTGCTACTGGTGTTCAGATATTTAATGATGATCACTTCGAATTTTGGATCCCTGATAGAGGACAATCATGGCTTGGAGAATACGATGAAGAACTAGATATATACTTTGCTTTGGTAGGATCATCCCTAAGAGCTATAAAAGATAGTAAAGTCATCTTTTTTGATAATGGAGATACTGATTACACTTTCCTAAAATCAAAACTAAAAACAAGAACAATTTATAAACCATATGCCAATTACTTAGAAGTTTTAAGTTACAATAACAAAAGCTTTAAAATAGAACAGAAATATAATACCAAACTACTTTTCCGTCAAGTTGTTGAAGTAGCAGAGGACAGCTTGCTATTCTACACCGAAGATGAAAAAGTTGGATTAATGATTTTGAAAAATAATGATTTTGATGTTGAACTATTCGACCAAAAACATGGTATTAATGTTGAATATAGAAGTCGATTAATGGCTTTAAAAAATGAAGGTTTATATATTATTCAAAACGATAGTAACTACTTCAATTACAATCAAAAAGAAAGAAAATTAGAACCATTTGACTTTAAAGCTACATTTGATATTATACAAGAAGATATCACAGACGCATTGGAAGGACCTAAAAATCAATTTGCATTTACCACTTCAGATGGGAAATTAATATGGGTACAAAGACTGCACAACGGTGCTCATATTGTTGATTCTAATTCTTTCAACTTGTTTGGTGCTAACAATAGTCTAAATGGCTTATACTTTAAAAATAATGGAGAATTACTAGTAACAAGTAGCCAAAGAATTTTTAGATATAACCCTCACAGTTATTGGAACCTACAAAAAGCTTGGGATATTGAATTAACCTCTATACAATTAAACAAAGACAGTAACTTATTTAATGGTTACTTTTATTATATCAATGATAAAGAAGAAGTAGAGTTTAGTAATAGTCAGCATGCTGATCAGATACCTAATCTATCTTATATCTACAATAACCTTAAGTTTAAATACAACGGATTAGATTATAATGACCCTCGCAAAACAACTTATAGCTATAAGCTAGAAAACTTTGATGATCAATGGTCCGAATGGACTAAACAGAATGAAAAAGAATACACTAACCTATTTGAAGGGAGCTATACATTTAAAGTAAAAGCTAAAAACGTCTTTGGTAAAGAAAGTGAAGTATCTACTTATGAGTTTGTTATTAAACCACCAATTTATAGAACAATATGGGCATATCTATTCTACACTATTTTTATCATCGGTATTATAGTAGCTATCATCAGAATAAATGAAAGAAGACTTAAGAAAGAAAATGAAAGACTAGAGCAAATTGTATTAGAAAGAACTGCGGAAATTGAACAACAAAAAGAAGCGTTAAAAATACAGACAGATAATCTTTCTGAAATGAATGAAGAACTTTCTAATAGAACAGAAGAAATTCAGCAACAAGCGGATAAATTAAATAGTACCAATGAACTATTAGAAAACATTAATGAAAAGTTAGGAGATAGAAATAAGAGTATCACAGACTCTATTAACTATGCAAAAAGAATTCAAGATGCGATGTTACCAAAACCAAGCTATTTAGATGAGGTATTTAAAGGTGCTAGTCTATTTTATCAACCAAAAGATATCGTTGGAGGAGACTTCTATTGGATACTAGACAGAGACGATAGCATATACTGGGCTGTAATTGACTGTACAGGACATGGAGTACCTGGAGGCTTTATGTCAATGATAGGAAACTCGATATTAAATGAAATTGTTAGCGAACAAGGCATCACTGAAGTAGATGAAATCCTTAATACGATGAGAGACAAAGTCATCAAGTCTATTAATGGAGATGTTAAAAATGTACATGAAGCAGAGCGTAAAGACGGAATGGATGTAGCCTTATGTAAAATGGATAAA
>JBELBA010000050.1:0-13265 GCA_042095635.1 Chitinophagales bacterium | reverse complement strand
TCTTCTGCTTCAAATAAGCTTTTAGGAATGAAGATAGGGAAATAGGCATTTTGATGTCCTGTTTCTTTAAAGGCTTTGTCTAAGAATTCTTTCATAAACTCCCATATACCAAAACCATAGGGTTTAATGATCATACAACCTCTAACTGCAGAGTGATCAGCTAATCCTGCTTTTATTACGATATCATTATACCATTGTGAGTAATCATCTTCTCTAGATGTAATTACTTTACTTTTTGTGGCTGTATTTCCCATAGAATCTATGTTTTGATAATTATTATTAGAGCGTAAAAATAAGATATTTTTTCTGAATAGAATAGCCTGATTTAGTCTTCTATATGCTGTTCTAATCTATCTATATGTTTAAATATCTTGTTAAAAACTAGAATCTAATTTTTTTAGCTAATCCACTAATAGGGATAGATTTACTAATTACATTATTCATCCAATTTTCTGTTTCTTCTAATAAAGAAGCTACTACTGTTGGTGTATCATTTCGATTTAATGTTTTAAATAAAAACACAACAAAATAAACTTCATTCATTTAAATTTTAAAATGCTCATCCCTTGATTGGTGTGGGTATTTTTCATTTTTGGCATGATCCTTGCACATTTGTTAGCATATTCACGTAAAATTACCAGACATGAAAAAATTTATACTCGCTATCGGATTACTAATGACCTTAAACATGGTGTTTGCTCAGCATGCATGGGATGAGGTTTATTATCAGCCAAACACTAATAAAACAATTATTATCGATAGTGATGATACTTATATTATTGAGGATGATGAAACAACAATTATTACTGGAGATGCAAATATTATCGTTGTTGACGATAATTATTATGCTCAACCTTTAGTTTATCGTCCTAATTATTATGATAATTGGTTTTATGATGATTGGCATTATAACAGATGGTGCTATAATGATTATTCTTTAGGATGGTCAGTTAATTATTGGAATGGTGGTTGGTATTCAGATCCATATGTTTATTCTAATACCTATTGGTCAAGACCATGTTATAGAAATAGCTGGAACAATTATCATTATGGATATGGAGGATATTTTTACAACCCTGTTTTTTATAATCATCATGTTTATGATAACCATCATCATAGCAGTGGAATTAATGTTACATCAAAGACGCAATATTATGGAAGTAGACAAGGCGGTGTTGCCAATAATGATAAAGCAAGTAATTCTTCTGGTAAAAGAACTTCTAGAAAATATTATGCGCAGCATTCAAGTTCGGATTATATGCCGCATATGCCAAATACACCAAAGTCAACTGTTAGTGCACAAAGAGAAGATAAAAGTAAAAGAAATGTAATTAAGAATAGTGCAGTAAAAGATAACAAGGAAAGTAAGTATTCAAGCTTAGATGGATATAAGCCTTCATCTAAATACGAAAGCGTCAGAAAATCAAGCAATTATGCTTATAAAAAATCGCTTAGATTGTCAACTAAGCAGCCTTCATCAACTTCAAGTAGAACAGAAAAGTATAATACCCAGCAAAAAAGAACAGTAACAAAATCAGCTTATAGTCAACCAAGTAGAAGTTCTGCATCAAAAGGATCAGTAAGTAATAGAACAAGTTATAAGGCATCAACTATTAGTAGAAATAGTAAACCAAAAATATCTTCTTCTAGTAGCAGGCCAAAAGTAAGTGCACCAAAGTCTTCTTCAAGATCGAAATCAAGATCTACCTATAAAAGACCAAGTACTTCAAGCAAGCCTTCTATGTCCAGAACTAGCCCTTCCAGATCTTCTCGTCCTGCAATGAAGTCATCAACATCAAAAAGAAGAGGTTAATATGAAGACTTTAATAACAGCTTTTTCTATGATTTTGGTATCAAACTTAATGTTAGCACAGACTGCAACAGAGGCAATACGATATAGTAATAATGAGATTGGAGGTACAGCTAGGGCAAATTCTATGGGTAATGCATTTGGAGCGTTAGCTGCAGATTTTACAGGTGTAAATATTAATCCTGCAATTTTAGGCACTTACAGGAGTTCTGAAATTGGTATTACAGTAGGTATACATAGTTTTAAAACCACTAGTTATTTCAATGATAATAGTATTAATAATGGTACTCAAAGATTTAATTTGCCAAACATGCATATGGTTACCACTGCCGAGTTTAATGATGGTCCATTAAAGTATAGTAATTGGTCCATTGGTTATAATAAGCGTAATTATTACCATTCAAGATCTTCCTTTATTGGAAAAATTGAAAATAGCAGTATCATCGATCAATTCTTAACTGACTTAAATCAAGGAAATGGAACATCTTGGGATAATATTGTCAGTGATCACCCTTTTACAAATGCATTAGCTTGGGAAGGTTATTTGATCAATAATGTCAGTGATATTGATACTACTCATTTTGTTGGCATATATGATGGTGGTGCAGAAGCAGCAGGTATTAGAACTGTAAAGGGAAGTCAATCTGATTTTTTAATCTCTTACGGTGCTAATTTCTATAATAAACTCTTTCTTGGTTTAAGTATAGGTATACCTAGTTTGAGGTATAATTATGTCAATGTTTATTCAGAAAGAGATCAAGAAGAATTAGTAGATGATTTTATTGATTTCACTATAACAGAGGAAGTATCCTCAATAGCATCAGGTATTTATTTACAGGCTGGGCTTATTTATCAAGTTAATCCATTTATCAGATTAGGAAGTTCTTATAAAACTTCCACGGCTTTTTATTTTGAAGATGAATATGAGTCTGGAATTGTTTCTAATTTCGAATCTGGTAATTATAGTTATGATAGTCCAGAGGGGAGATTTGATTATGTGTTGTATACACCATCAAAATGGACCAATAGTTTTGCCTTTATTCATCCAAAGGGTTTAATCTCTGTAGATGCAGATTGGATAGATTACTCTACTGCCAATTATGATTTAGGAAACAATTCTAGCAATCCAGATGATTGGTTTTATGGAATGTCAGTTAATAATCAAATCAACGCAAATTATAGAAGTGTATTTAATTATAGATTAGGCGGCGAATTAAGAATAGCAGAGTTTGATGATGGATATCAAAGTTTAAGAATGGGACTAGCCTATTATGCTTCTCCATACGATGCAGCGCCGTCAACCTTAAGTGCAGATTATGCCAAAACAGTTTACGCTATTGGAACAGGGTTTAGATATGAATATTTCTTTATTGATTTAGCTTTAAGCACTAGTTATACAGAATCGGTTAATGATTTATACGAATTGGAAACTAAATTAAATCCATCAGTGAAAAGGGTATTTGAGCATAGCCAAGCTTTGTTAACTATTGGATGGAGGTATTAAAATGACTTAGATAATATCAAAAAAAAAGCCCTTCGATTTTTTTCGAAGGGCTTTTCTATATCTATACTAGAAATGTTCTAGTTGTTATTCATTAATTCTGGATCTACTAAAATTCTTCCGCAATGTTCACAGATAATCATTTTAGTTCTTTGTTTAATCTCTAACTGTTGTTGAGCAGGGATCTTATTGAAACATCCACTACAAGAGTTTCTTTCGAAAGTAACAACCGCTTGACCATTCTTATAAGAATTCTTAATTCTAGTATAAGCAGTAATTAATCTTTCTTCGATTCCTTTTTTAGCTTTCTCAGCTTTCTTTCTTAAATCATTCTCTTCCTTTTCAGTTTCAGAAATGATTTTATCAAGCTCATCTTTCTTATGATTTAATTCACTTTTCTTTCCTTCAATCTTACTAGCAGATTGCTCTAAAGTTTCTTTTAATGAATCAATCTCTTTGTTAGCGTCTCTGATTCTTTTTTGGCAAAGTTGAATCTCTAACTCTTGCAATTCCACTTCTTTAGTTAGAGCATCAAATTCTCTGTTGTTTTTAACATTCGCTTGTTGCTTGTTATATTTTACGATTAACGCTTCAGCATCCTTGATAGTGTGATTATAGTCACTGATGTTAGCTTCAGCATCTTTGATACTATCATTGATTTTGTCAATTCTTTTTTCAAAACCAGCCACTTCATCTTCTAAGTCTTGCACTTCAATTGGAAGTTCACCTTTTAAGATTGTGATCTCGTTTAATTTAGTATCAATCTTTTGAAGTTTCGTTAATGAAACTAATTTTTCTTCTACTGTTAATTCTTTAACTGCCATAGTTAAAAGTATTTTATAGGATTAGTATTAATTTCCGTAATACGGAGGGCAAAGTTACTAAATTTTTTCTTTAATAGATTATAAAACAGCTCATTAGTATATTGTTCACTTTCATAATGTCCAATGTCTGCAATGATGATTTTATCTTCTGCATCAAAAAACTGATGATATTTAAAATCTCCTGTAATAAATATGTCAGCACTTTGTCCAATTGCAGTATTTAATAAAAAGCTTCCTGAGCCACCACAAACAGCTACTTTAGATATTAGTTTGTTAACTAATTGTGTATGTCTGATGACTTCTACATTCATGTTCTTTTTTAGATGATTTAGAAAATCTAACTCGTTCATTGGATACGCTAATTCACCTATCATACCACTTCCAATTGATTCGTTCTTATTATTGATAGGAATGATATCGTAAGCGACCTCTTCATATGGATGACTAAGCTTTAAAGCACTGATCACTTTTCGTTCATTATAACTAGGATAGATGACTTCAATTTTCGTTTCTGGCTCAAAATGTCTTTGCCCTTTTTGTCCAACAAAAGCATTTGCAAGATCTCCAGCTCTAAAACTTCCTTTTCCTTCAAAGCTAAAGCTACATTCGTCATAATTACCAATATGTCCAGCTCCTGCCTTAAATATAGCATCTTGTATATTTGCTAAATGATCAGTGGGTACATAGGTATGAAGCTTTCGGAGTATATTGGCTTTTGGTCTTAAAATTTTGGTATTGCTCAAACCAATTTTTCTAGCAATCATTGCATTAACTCCATCGGCAACATTATCCAAATTTGTATGCGCAGCGTAGATAGCTATATCATTTTTAATTGCTTTAATAATAATACGTTCTATATAGTTGTTGCCATTAAATCTTTTTAATCCAGCAAACACAATTGGATGATGAGCAACAATTAGATTGCAATCTTTGGCAATGGCTTCATCTACTACAGCTTCAATACTATCTAAGCAAATTAGTATTCCTTTAAGTAGTAAATTTCTATCTCCAACAATCAAGCCTGCATTATCATAGCTTTCTTGTAAGGAAGGAGGTGCGAAGTTTTCAATTTCTTTAATGACATCTGCAATTTTCATCTAACTAAAATACTAAATCTCATTCATAATGATTCTTGATTGTAGAGTATAGTCGGTATTGATTATATTTATACCTATGAATATGCTACGTTGGGCACTTTTACCTTTTGCACTCATTCATGCTATGATACTTCGTATCAGGCATGCAATGTATAATGCTGGTTGGCTGAAATCAACTGAGGCTATTCTACCGACAATTGTGGTAGGTAATCTTTCCTTTGGAGGAACTGGAAAAACACCACATGTCCTCCATTTAGTAGATTTACTAAGTGATAATTTTAATATTGCTGTATTGAGTAGAGGATATGGAAGATCGTTGAAAGGAATAATGGAAGTTGTACCTGCAAATACACCTTTAGAAGTTGGTGATGAAGTGTTTTTAATGAAAAGTAAGTACCCAAAATTACCTGTATTTATTGGGGAAAAAAGAGTTGATGCGATAAAGGAAATTCAGCAGAATTATCCTGAAGTGGATTTAGTTATTCTTGATGATGGATTACAACATAGAAATTTGATACCAAATATTTCCATTCTTTTAGAAGACGTAAATCATCCCTTAGATCAAGACTATATTGCACCAGTTGGTCGCTTAAGAGATATTAAATCTAGATGGTCAAAGATGGATTTTGTGATTAAAACGAAGGTGTCTAAATCTTATAAAAATTTAGCGACTTTGGATGAAAATATATATACTTCTGAAATCGTTTATGATACACTATTTAAGCTTTCTATGCCTAATGCAAAATTGCAGCGGTGGCCGTCAGAAGTATTAGTAGTTAGTGCAATAGGTAATCCAAACCATCTTCATCAGTTTGTTGCTAAGAAAGTGAAGTATATGAAAGTATATGTAAAACCTGATCATTATAAGTTTAAAGTTTCAGATATATTCGATATTGCCAAACAAGGAATTAAAGATATTGTTTGTACAGAAAAGGATGCTGTAAAGTTAAGCCTTTTTAAACATGAAATAAAAATTGCTGTTATTAGAATATGGGTATTACCAATTCAGGTTCAGATTAAGCATGCAGCAGATTTGAAAGATAAAATAGTAAATAGAATTAAAGATGCCGGACACTAAAATAAGAATTGAACAATCAGTTCATTCCATTAAATCTAAAACTGAATTTGTTCCTCGAGTAGGTATTATTCTTGGTACTGGTTTAGGAGAGTTAGTAAATGAATTCAAAGTAGAAACTTCGATTCCTTATACTGAGATAACAAATTTCCCAGTGTCTACTGTTAAAGGGCATGAAGGAAAGTTAATCTTCGGTTATATAGAAGATGTTCCTGTTGTGGCTATGCAAGGTCGTTTTCATTTTTATGAAGGTTATTCTGCTAAAGAAATTACATTCCCTGTAAGGGTAATGAAGTTTTTAGGGATCAAGTATTTGTTAATTTCTAATGCTGCAGGTGGATTAAATGAGGAGATGGAAAATGGAGATTTGATGATCATTGAAGATCATATCAATTTTCAACCTGAAAATCCACTTAGAGGATTTAATGATGATACATTAGGACCTCGATTTCCTGATATGTCCGAATCTTATAGTCAAGTATTGATAAAGCAGGCGGAAGTATTTGCAAAGGAAAATAATATTAAATACATCAAGGGTATATATCTTGGATTGCAAGGACCTAATCTAGAAACGAAAGCAGAATATAAAGCGTTTAATCGTTTAGGAGCTGATGCAATAGGGATGTCAACAGTTCCTGAAGTTCTAGTAGCTAATCATATGGGAATACCTTGTTTTGCTGTTTCTGTAATTACTAACGTATGTTACCCTCCTCATAGAGTAAAAGAAACTACACATGAAGATGTTATTGAAGTTGCAACGGCTTCAGAACCAAAATTGACTTCCATTTTTAAAGCATTAATTAAGACTTTGTAAGCTGAGAGTAATCATCTACATATTAGCGTTATTAAGTGTTTCCCAAACTTTCGCTCAATTTCAGAGAAATGATATTGATACGATAAAAGGGAAAGAGTATAAAGCAAGGTTCTATACTTACAAAGAAGCTTTGGATCATAAGGTGAGTCCTTCGATAGATTTTAGATCACTAGAGGCAAAGGTAGATACGCAATTAGAAGGCGTGCATCGATATCTACCAACTTACAGAAGGTATTTGTTTCCAGTGATTACATCAGGTAATTTCATTACCGCACAGTATAATCCTTACCAAACGATATCTGGTGTAGATTTAGGTTATCATCAATATGATGACTTATTTATGATCTATGATTCTTTAGAGATGAATGTATCTTCTATACCGCTTACAAGAATAGAGTTTGCTAATGGTGATCCGCAACAGCAAGCATTCTTTTTAAAGCATACACAAGCGTTAAGGCCAAACCTTAAATTGGGTTTATATTATAATAGGTTTGCTTCAAAAGGAATTCTAGATAATCAAGCAGCAGAATTGACTAATTATGGAGGTACTTTGCATGGCTTTGATTTAAAAAGGAAATACCATTGGTTTGCAGGATTAATTTTTAATAATATTAATATTAGAGAAAATGGTGGCATTAAGGATTTAATGGAGAATGGTGCAAAAGATACTTATGTTCTAAATCCATTTATATCGAGTAGTAAAAGTCAAAGGAAAAGTACTAATATTCGCTTTAGTCATTATTATGATTTGGGAGGTAGTCCTTATTCTGTCATGCTGAATGATTCCGATTACTATTGTATGAAAATTCCAAATACTAGGATTTTTCAGGAGTTTAACTATGATAGACAATATTATGCTTATGAAGATATGTATGAAGTGTCAAATTCTGACGGGATATATAGTATTAATTATTATAATGCTGGAGCTTCTAATGACTCTTTTTGGCTAAATAGTTTAGAACATAGGACAGGTATCCAACATTGGATAGAAGAACCATACGTGACTATAGATACGATTATTGATACATTTAGAAATGACACCACATGGAAAGGTGTGGAGAGAAAGAAAGAATTGTTTTGGTGGTCTACATCTCTAGGGGAAGGTTATTATAATTACGGTTCTTATTTTGTAAATGATCTTTGGGCAGATTTCTATAATATAGATGTTCAATTAAAGACTCGATATCGCTTGTCTGATAATCAATATTTAGAAGGGCAATTGAAGTATTATGTTTTGGGTGCGAATAATACCAATTATGATGCGGATATCAATTATAAATTAGTTCAGCCTTCTTATGTCTTTAGACTAAAAGCCTTTACAAAATCAAATAATCCATCTTTATTAATGAATCAATTTTATGGCAATCATTTTAGATGGCAAAATCAATTTAGTAACATTCAGGATAAAGGAATCCAAATAGATTTTAAGCATAAACCTTCGAAGGCAGAAATTAATATTGAACATCGAAGAATTGATAATTATATCTATTTCGATACCAATGCTATTCCGGCTCAATTTTTTGATATTGTTAGCTATACTAGACTAGGTGTTTCTAAACACTTTAAGTTTGGTTTTATGAATTTGGTAGAGGTATTTAACTTTAATCTTCAGCATACGGGAGCATATTATTTAAGACTTCCATTATGGGAAAGTTATACTGCTTTATATGCAGAAGGTAAGATCTTTAAAAGAAGAATGTGGGTGCAATTAGGTATAGAGCAAAGATGGGTTGACCGCTACCAAGGTTATGCTTATATGCCAGAAAGTGGTCAATTCTATTTACAAGATCAATATGATGTTCAAGTGATGCCTAAGTACGATGCTTTTTTTAATTGGAAAGTTCAACGCGCTAGACTGTTTATCACTTTAGAAAATATTTGGAAATGGCCTTCAGTAATTGGTCCAGTTTCATTTGAAGGTATGCAAAGAGATTATCTATTTTCTGTTGCTCATCATCCATTATTCGATCAGCAATTTCAGTTGCGATTCGGGATTAAATGGAAGTTCTATTACTAAGTTTTACGTTTCTTTTCCTTAGCTGCTGGGAACAAGATATTGTTTAATATTAATCTATATTCCGGAGAATTTGGATGTAAGTTTAGATCCGTCGGTGGGTCTCCTACAAAATGCTGATAATCCGCTGGATCGTGTCCGCCATAGAAAGTCCAGAATCCATATCCATAAGTAGAATGAATGTACTTTGTTTCTCCAAGTGCCTTGTTTTCTCCCATAATCAAAACAGTAGGTTTAATAATTGATTTCTTAAAGGAAGTGGATTGTCCCATAAATCCTTTTAATGTTCTAGTATGGTTTTGCGTTAGCATTGTTGGGATAGGATCCCATTTTGCTGAGAATTCAAATAGTGTAAAGAAGTCTAAATCTTCAGTTACTTTTCTAGTTCTGGTAGCGTCAATATCAGAATACTCATATACATAAGGGTTCATTTCTAAAATAAAGTTCTGAAAAGCAAAGGTTTTGCTAAAGTCTAGCTTTTCTTGAGCCTCAGGGTCTGCAGGGTCATGGTCAAATTGAGTAGGGCAGATATCTACACCTTCTGCTGCTAAAGCGATATCATAACTGTCGGTTGCAGAGCACATAGCAAATAGGAACCCACCACCTGCAACAAAGTCTCTAATACGATGTGCAATCGCTAATTTTAGCTGAGATACTTTTTCAAAACCATGTCTTTTAGCAGATGCTTCGAAACCGGCCACTTGGTCTTTGTACCATTTTTGCTTGTGATACATTCTGTAGAACTTTCCATATTGGCCAGTAAAGTCTTCATGATGTAAGTGTAACCAATCATATTCTGGTAATTTATTGGCTAATACTTCATCGTCGTATATTAAGTCATATGGAATTTCTGCATAGCTTAATACTAAGGTTACAGCATCATCCCAAGGTTGTTTTCCTTTAGGAGAGTATACCGCAATTTTAGGAACTTTTTCCAATTTCATTAAATCCATATTTACCTCAGGATTAGCAATTTCAGAAAGGATTCTATTATATTTTGCTTCTGGTGTTACCTCATATTTTACACCTCTAATAATACATTCATTTTCTATCTCTTTAACATAACTAAAAGAAAAACTTCCTCCTTTATAATTTAATAGCCAATCTATTTCATATTCACCTTGTAATACCCAAAAAGCGATTCCATAGGCTTTTAGATGATTGCTTTGATTTTCATCCATGGGTATTAGGATTTTGCTAGCAAATGTGCTTGTAAGTATGGATAAGCCGATTATAATAAGAGCTATATGCTTGTACATATTTAATATTAAGAAAAATTATATTTAAAATAATTAAATGTAATATATTAATTTTTTATATTTGAGCCATTAAAATAAGATAAAAGAATGAGTACAAGAAAGAATTACACCTGCCTATTGATGGCTTTATTATTTATGATCCAGGTTTGGGCTATTAAAGAAAATGATATTTTGATCACAGAGATCATGTATAACCCACCAGAATCTGGAACAGATCAGTTAGAGTTTATTAGAATAACCAATGTAAGTGCAGAGACCATTGATTTAAATGGATGTTATTTATCTGGCGTAACATTGGATATTGATACCAGTATTGAATTAGCACCAAAAGAACATTTTATATTCTGTGAGAACAAAGTATTATTCGATTCATTATTAGATATGAATAGTATACAATGGAAAACAGGGTCATTATCTAATTCTGGGGAAACCATAATGCTATATAACAGTGAAGATCAATTGATTGATTCCGTTGCTTATAAGAAAAATGGAGATTGGCCTAAAGAAGCGAATGGTAATGGATATAGTATTTACTTCTGTCCAAGTAATGGAATGTCCAATGATGATCCAGAGAATTGGTTTTTGGGAGAACACACTTTTAATGGGGTAGATACAACTGAAGTTTACCTCTCTTTAGAAAGTGAATGTATGGATCAATTGGTAAATGTAAGTTTAATTAATAGGGAAGAAGTTGAGGTAAAACAATACGTATCTTATTTACAAGTGATTAAAGAAGGATTGTTTGAGATTACAGCTTATGATGTTTTGGGTAAAGTGCTATTTTATTCCATTGCAACAGATGAGAAGATCATTGATAAGAATTGGTTAGAAAGCAAGTATATAATTCTAAAGATTGAATCAAGAGAAGAACGGGTAGTTAAGAAGATGGTTTTATAATTGTTATCATAGATAATAAAGTAAAAGCATAAAAAAGCCGCTTCGAAAGAAGCGGCTTTTTAATTTATTATAAGTCTTAAACTATATTTCTACTTAAGAAACTAAGCTTAATGCTTTATTTAATGTTGAACTTGGCTTCATAGCCTTTGCAGCTAATTCTTCGTTTGGTTGATAGTATCCACCAATCTCAACTGAAGGCCCTTGACATTCTGTTAATTCTTTAACGATCTGATCCTCTTGTTCAGTTAATATTTTAGCTAAAGGAGTAAATCTAGCTTTCATTTCAGCATCTTCATCTTGTTTAGCTAATGCTTGTGCCCAATATAAAGCGATGTAGAAATGAGAACCTCTGTTATCAAGTTCGTTTACTTTTCTAGATGGAGACTTTCTGTTGTCTAATAATAGACCAGTTGCAGCATCTAAAGTCTTCGCTAATAAAGCAGCTTTATCGTTTCCATACTTTTCAGAAATATGTTCGAAAGAAGCTGCTAATGCTAAAAACTCTCCTAATGAATCCCATCTTAAATGATTTTCTTGTAATAATTGATCTACAAGTTTTGGTGCAGATCCGCCAGCTCCTGTTTCAAATAAACCACCACCATTCATTAATGGAACGATAGATAACATTTTAGCTGAAGTTCCTAATTCTAGGATTGGAAATAAATCAGTTAAATAATCTCTTAATACATTACCTGTAATAGAAATAGTATCCTGTCCTGCTTTTACTCTTTTAAGTGTTGCTGATGTAGCATCTGCAGGAGACATAATTTGAATGTCTAAACCATTAGTATCATGTTGAGGTAAATATTGATTTACTTTTTTAATGATTTCAGTATCATGAGCTCTTTCTTTGTCTAACCAGAAAATAGCTGGCATCCCACTTAGCCTAGATCTTGTTACGGCTAGTTTAACCCAGTCCTGAATAGGAGCATCTTTAGTCTGGCACATTCTCCAAATATCTCCTTGCTCAACCTTGTGCTCAATTAAAGTATTTCCATTAGCGTCAATAATTTTAACAACACCATCTCTTACAATTTCAAAAGTTTTGTCATGAGAACCATATTCTTCCGCTTTCTTCGCCATTAAACCAACATTAGGAACTGTTCCCATTGTTGTAGGGTCAAAAGCACCATTCTCTTTACAGAAGTCAATGGTCTTTGCAAATACTGCAGCATAAGAACTATCAGGAATAACTGCTTTAGTATCTTGAGTTTCTCCGACTTTATTCCACATCATACCAGATGTTCTAATCATTGCAGGCATAGAAGCATCAATAATAACATCAGAAGGAACATGTAGGTTAGTGATGCCTTTATCAGAATTTACCATTGCTAAATCAGGTCCATTTTCATAACAAGCTTTAATATCTGCTTCAATTTCAGCTTTTTTATCTGCAGGTAAGTTTTCAATTTTAGCAATTAAATCTCCAAAACCATTTCTAACGTTAACACCAATTTCTTCAAATGTAGTGGCATGTTTTTGGAAAAGGTCTTTAAAGAAAATTTTAACACCATGTCCAAAAATGATTGGGTCAGAAACCTTCATCATTGTTGCTTTCATATGTAAAGAGAATAACACACCAGAAGCTTTAGCATCCTGTATTTGTTCATCTAAGAAAGCAATTAAAGCTTTCTTGCTTAATACACTTGCATCAATAATTTCACCAGCTAATAATGGAGTACTTTCTTTTAATACGTTTACATAATTTTCTGCCCCTTCAAATTGGATTTTTACATCCGTTGCTTCACTTATAGTTACAGATTTCTCATTTGCTCTAAAATCTCCACTAGACATCGTAGATACATGAGATTTAGAATCTGATTTCCATTCTCCCATAGAATGCGGGTTCTTTTGTGCATAAGCTTTGACAGCACCAGGAGCTCTTCTATCAGAGTTACCTTCTCTTAATACAGGGTTTACTGCAGAACCTTTAATTTTGTCGTATCTAGATTTGATTGATTTTTCATCATCATT
>JBELBA010000049.1:0-13338 GCA_042095635.1 Chitinophagales bacterium | reverse complement strand
CTCTATATTTGCTTAATTCTTGCTCTAAATGAAACGTCATAGACTTATAGGTATTTAGATCCGATTGATTTCGTTTATATGCATCTTCTAGCACAAAATTACTTTGCTTTTCAATCTTGTCTAAGATCTCTTTTTCAAATTTAGATTTGTTATTCTGTATAATTTCTAAATTGGCATTATTAACATCGTAATTTACTGTTAATAAACCATTTAATAAATCTACAACATCTTGTTCTACCTCTTTATTCCCTAGTAAACCAATCTTTACTATTGTACTATCATTTCTAGTTTCTACAGTATGACCTTCATAAAACAAATGAGACATTTTTTCTTTAATCTCAACATCAATAAATAAATCTATTTTAGACTCTAACCTTTCTACCTGTACCAAATTATATAGGGTGTAAAAACTTGGCCCCATTACAACTATAACAAACACTAAGAACCCTCTTTTAATTCTTTTCTGAGTAATTTGATCAACTTGCTCGATATATGGAAACTTCAGAAACCTTACTATTAAATAAGTTGCTAAACTTATAAATACAGCATTTAAAAAGAACAGATAAAATGCACCAGCAAATACATTTAGATTACCAGTTGCTAATCCAAAACCTGCTGTACATACTGGAGGCATTAATGCAGTTGCAATGGCAACACCTGGTATAGCGTTAGTTTGATCTCTTCTAGACCCAGCTACAATACCTGCAATACCTCCAGCAAATGCAATAATTGTATCTAAACTATTGGGACTGGTCCTTGCCAATAATGCAGGTGTCATTTTTCCTAATGGTGTAATCACGAAGTATAAGTAACTGGCAAGTAATGAAACTCCAGTAGCTAAAGCCAAATATCTAATCGACTTAAACAATGCAGTTCTATCATTAATTCCGACTGCCATCCCTACTCCTAGGATAGGTCCCATTAAAGGAGAAATAAGCATGGCTCCAATAATTACAGCTCCAGAGTTCTGGTCTAATCCAACAGATGCAATAACAGCAGAACAGAACAATATCCAAAGATTTGCCCCTTTCATATCTATATTCTTCTTAATGCTAACTATCGTCTGTTGTATAGCAGTGCCATCTTGTATGTCTAATACAGATTTGAGAGAAGAAGAAGAAGAACCAAAAAATATCTTAAGATCATCGAAGAAATTCATAGCGTAAAAATAAGGGGATTAAACTAATAAAAATAAAGTATTTCGTAATTTTACGGTATGGGAAGAATTGTGGCTATAGATTATGGTACTAAAAGGGTTGGCCTAGCGGCTACAGATCCGCTTAAAATCATAGCTAGTGCAATTGACACCATCGATGAACCAAAAGTAATTGATTTTCTTAAGGCTTATATTAAGGTAGAAAATGTAGAGCTTTTTGTAGTTGGAGAACCATTTCGTTTTGATGGTAGTCCGGCGCAAAGTACAGGATCAATTAATAAATTCATTGATACGTTAAAGAAAAATTTTCCTACTATTCCTATCGATCGTGAAGATGAGTCTTTTAGTTCTAAAGAAGCATTTCAAACTATGATTGATTCTGGAATAACAAAAAAGAAAAGAAGAGACAAAGCAATAATAGATAGAGTTAGTGCAACTATTATTCTAAAAAACTATATGGAAAACAACGGACTATGATTTTACCAATTGTTGCATACGGAGATCCTGTTTTAAAAAGAATGGGTGATGAAATTGATGAAGCAGATCAAAAAGAATTACAAGACTTATTGACTAATATGTGGGAAACCATGTACAATGCTCAAGGTGTAGGATTAGCTGCACCTCAAATTGGAAAGTCTTTAAGGTTATTCTTAGTAGACTCCGAACAATTAGAAGAAGTTGAAGGTGGAATAAAGAAAGCTTTTGTTAATCCTATTATAGAAGAAGAAAGCGGAGAAGCTTGGAATTATAATGAAGGATGTCTTTCTATACCACATGTTAGAGAGGATGTAAGCAGACAACCCAAAATTAAAATCTCCTACTTTGATGAGCATTTCAATTTCTTTGAAGAAGAATATGAAGGTTTAAATGCTAGAATAATTCAACACGAATATGATCATGTAGAAGGTATTTTATTTACGGATAAACTTTCTCCATTAAAGAAGAAGATGATCAAAAAAAAGTTGGAAGATATAGCAAAAGGGCAAATAAGAATCGGTTATAAGATGAAATTTCCAATGGCAAAAAAGAAAAGATAAGATGGAAAATCAAAGATATTCAATAGAGCACGACAAGAACACTTTCAATATCATCTTAGCAGATATGCTTATGGACGATATTCTTAATCAAGTGGGTATAAGCATTTTGGAAGAAGAGGAAAATCTTAATGAAGAAATGCATGATCTTATTGCTAATAGGAATCTCTCACATGTACTTTCTTTACTAGGTATGCATGAAGTAGCTCATGAATCCATTACTTCTGAATACAATGATAAAGTAGCTAATTTATCAGAATACCCCGAGTCTATCGATTTTAATGAAGCTGTAAATGTAAATTGCATTGAGTTTGTTAAACATTTAATGGATTGGAACAAAGGAGATAACTTCCCTGTTTACACACCAGTTTATAATGCTAGAGATTTAGATTTCGAGATTAATTTGAATTAATCCTTATTAATCTCAATTAAATGCTCCCACATTTCAGAACCCTTTTTATGTTCGCAAAGACTGAAGGCAAATTCGTATTCTAAATCGAAGTCTAAGCAAAGTTGTAGGAATAAATCATCAAAATCTGGATCTAAGCTTACCCAGTAACTATATTGTTCTTTAGTGAACATCTTATACAGATACTCCCCTCCAGTTCTAGATTTGATTTGATTTTCAAACTCGTTTAACCACCATTTGTATTGATCTTCTTCTGTAAGCTTATCGTATTCTCTCCTAAAAGCTTTTAATCTTAATGTTTCTAATTGCTCTTTTAATACTGTAATTTCCTGAGCAACTGCGATCGCAGCTTCTTCTTCCTTCCCTTCTAAATCTGTTGTTAAAGCATTAATCTTTGCAGTAATAACTTTGATCTGTTCTAACTCTTCTGGATTAAAATATTCTTCTATCTTATTCATAACTTATCTGATAAATACCCATTCATTTTCATTAGACTCTGCTTCACTATAGCTGTAACCATCTACATTAAAAACTTTCAATTGTTCCGGATCATTAATTTGATGCTTAATAATGTAATTAGACATCGTCCCTCTCATCTTTTTTGCCCACGTCATCACTACTTTATATTGATCTCCTTTTAGATCCTTAAAAATTGGAGTGATAATCCTTCCCTCTAATAACTTAGGCTTAACGGCTTTATAATATTCGTTAGAAGCTAAATTAATTAAGACATCATCTCCTTGTTCAGCTAGTGATTTATTAATTGCTTTAGTAATTGATTCTCCCCAGAACTGATAGAGTGTTTTTGCTTCTCCAACACCAAACTTTGTTCCCATCTCTAAACGATAAGCCTTCATTAAATCTAAAGGCTTAAGTAAACCATATAAACCGGATAATATTCTAAAATGCTTTTGCGCAAATTGAAAATCCTTGTCTTCAAAAGACTTTGCATTTAAACCATTATAAACCTCTCCGGTAAATGCTAATATAGCTTGCTTATCATTTGCAAGTGTAAATTCTGGATGCCATACTTGATTTCTTTGGTAATTAAGATCAGATAAGGTCGGACTTATATTCATTAAGGCCCCTAACTTTTTGGCTGACATCTTCTTCAAACCTTTCATTAGCTTTTCAGATTGATCTAAAAATGCGGGAACTGAATATTCTTTAGTGATAGAAGGTGTTTCGAAATCTAAACTCTTTGCAGGAGAAACAATAGTGATCATAATCTAATCTTTCCCTAAAGATAAAAATTAGAACTCGATTTTGTATTGCATTATCGGAAAAATAACTAATTCTTATTCTGTTTCTTCTAAGTAGAATTCTTTACCAGTAATTAAGCGTATGTTATTCATGGTAATTATCTCCTAACCGACACCTTTATATCTTATATGTTTCTGGCTCTAATATTTACACTACAGCTTAAAATGAAAATCATATAACTGATCTATAAATTTAATACTTTAAGCATTAGATTATTTTGTAATATGATAAACAGTATAATTAAAAATGCTTTCTTGTCGATGAACTTTAACGCACTTAATTTTCAATCCGGCTTTTAAAATTAATTTTTCAAATGCTGTTTTTCCAAATTGCTGTGGATGTAAAATATCACCTGGTAATAAATTAAAAATCAATTTTAATAAGCTAAATCGGTGTAAGTCTGTAGAGATGTAAATATCTGCACTTGGCTGAGCTGCAGCTGCAAGCTTTTCAATACTATCTTCTAAAGATTCGAAATGATTGATGGCATTAAAAGCCAATATGGTATCGTAAGATTTATTGAGTTTGAAGTTTTCCCAAGTGCAATTCTTAAACTCTACTTGTGGATAGTGATTAGGATTAAATATCTCCAATGTGGATTGATAAGAAGTATTTAATGGATCTATTGCTGTATAAGAAGTGCCACTTTTTTCATTGACAACAAAGAAACCAGCCGGTCCATTTCCAATTTCTAGAATATTACCTTTTAATTTAATAGCATATTGTTCTTGAAATTGCCGCCAATAAGCTTGCTTCCAATTTAAATAAGAATGCGTGTTTTTATTTTTAAGATAGCGTTTCCACCAAATTAACTCTGCTCTTTGAGCTATCAACCACTTGATATGCTGCAATAAAGACATGGTTTATTTCCACTTACTAAAAGAGAAACACTTAACTGGATTCTTCTTCTCACAGTTAGCACTAGAAAAAGAAACGGTTACACCAAAGAATACAAAGAAATCATTTCCATTCTTTGTTCCTCTCAGATCACCTTCTGCGTGAGTTACACCGCCTGGTATATTACTAGTTGGATCTGCGTATCTTTGTGAAGATGTTTTATCAGCAGATAATGGTGTATTAACATAAGTCTTAGAAACATCATCGATATAATCCGTAAATATCTGTCTATACCCTAACTCAAAGGCAATCGTAGAATTTCTATAAAATCTATATTTAAAACCTAATCCAATAGGAATAGCAAATTGAGTTAAATAATACTCGTGTCTATAACCACCTTTATCACCATCATTAAATGTCGTTGAGTTAGGAGGTCCATTATAAGGTGCAGTGCTTTGTCCTTCTGTTCTTTTATCAATTAGAGGTTCTCTTGTACCTCCACTAACATACATTGGATTATGTGTAAAGATAGCTACTCCAAAAAACACATAAGGTGCATATACTGCAGTAGTTCTACATATGTTGTAATTGAAAAGATTTACTTCTGTTATTAAAGAAAATTCTGTTATATCATTCTCGAAAGACAAACCTCTATTTAGCTCATAGTCATCAGTTGCATCTTCGTCACTAGCTTTTAATCTACCCGTCATATAAGAGAAACGAATAGCATAAAAGCTATCGAAATTATAACGCAAAAAAGCACCAACTGCTTGGTCCTTATCAGTCATATTAATATATTCTCCTCTATTGGCTAAATCACCATAATAAGCAGCATAACCTCTGAAAAAACCAAACTCTGTATGGCTGGTTCTTTTAGTTGCCCTTCTATACTGACCAAAACTTGGAAAGCTTAATGCAAGGGCAAACATGAATAGGATGATTTTTTTAAGTATCATAGTCAAGTGTATCATTATACTAAATATCAAAGATATTTGTTTCGAATAAATTAGTGAAGTAACATATTAACATAAAACAATATAGTTTCTACACAGTCGCTTATTTATAGCTATCGAAGCAAATAATACACAACAAAAAATAGTGTTCGAACAGCCTACATCATAATTGTTTCAAAAATAGGTTAATTTGCATAATAATTCTTCATCAAGTATTCATTATGATAACAAATCACAAATCTTATTTTAAAGAATTAGCTAATGCATTAAACTTTGAACGAGAAGAAGAACTAAATAAAAATACCGAATACCTTAAGATAAGATCCATTAAAGAAAGAGTGGATGAAGGTAATGCTTGGTACCCTATCAAAATTATTGATTACGGTTATGGACTTGGGGATACTCCTTTCTTAGAAATTGAAAGAACTCAAAATCTTGGTGTAAAGCATCAATTTACTTCTGGCTCTACCATTCAGTTATTTTCTAATCAAGAGCATAATAAAGGAGAAAGTTGCAAGGCACAGATTCAATATATTCAAGATGATACCATGAAGATCTTCTTGTTTCAAAACGATCAGCCAGAATGGTTAGATCTAGGAAAACTTGGAATTGATTTATTGGTAGATGAAAGTAGTTATAAAGAAATGACTAAGACCTTAAACCTTCTAATCAAAGCAGAAGTTGAGGATCTACCCGCTAGTTATTCCTTTCTTCATGGAACAAGAAATAATGAATACCAAGAAAATGACATTCCATTAAAGACATCATTAAATGAATCGCAGACTGCTGCGGTTAAAGATATTGTTAATTGTGATGCATTAAGTTTGGTTTATGGCCCTCCAGGAACAGGGAAAACGACTACTATTGTAGAAGCTATCTATCAGATTAGTCAGCAGGAAGAATACCCGATTCTGGTTTGTGCACCTTCTAATGCTGCTGTCGATTACTTAGTCAGAAAACTATCTAGTATTGATTTGAGTGTTTTAAGAATTGGTAATATATCCAGGATTGATAAAACGGTTTACGAGAACACCCTTGAAGAAAAAGTAAAGAATCATGAAGATTTTAAGTTTATCAAGAAGATCAAGCGAAATGCGAGTGAACTAAGAAAAACGGCTTTACAGTATAAACGAAGTTTTGGTCCTAATGAGAGAAAACAGCGAAAAGAAGTCTTGCAGCAAGCCAAAGAAATGATGAAAGACGCTAACTTAATGGAAGAAAGTATCATAGATGACGTTTTTATTAAATCTAATGTGGTTTGTACTACACTTGTTGGAAGTAACCATAGATACTTAAGAAATAATAAATTTAAAGTCTGCTTTATTGATGAAGCAGGCCAAGCAATTGAACCAGCTGCATGGATACCGATATGTAAATCTGAAAAAGTAATAATGGCAGGTGATCCTCAACAATTACCTCCTACAGTTAGATCTAAAGCAGCCAAGGAATCTGGCTTAGCTGTTTCATTATTCGAAAGTCTAATTAATAAAACAGGTATTGCCAATTGGTTAACTGTTCAATATAGAATGAATCAAGCCATTATGGAGTTCTCTAATCAGCAATTCTATGATGGTCAATTAGAGGCGGATGCAAGCGTTATAGATTGGAACATAGATGGAGAAGCTGTTACATTTATAGATACTGCAGGCTGTGGATTTGAAGAAGAACAAAACGAAAAAGGTAAGAGTCTTTATAATGGTGGAGAGATTAAGGTTTTACAAAAACACCTTAAACTTATCAATCCTAAAAACAGCTCTATCGCTGTCATTTCTCCTTACCGAGAACAAGTAAGAAAACTAGAGAAAAGTCATTTTAAAATAAATGATAATAACAATATCCGCATAGAAACAATTGATGCTTTTCAAGGTCAAGAAGCTGATATTATTTATATATCTTTAGTTCGATCTAACGGAAATTCAATCATAGGATTTTTGAAAGATTATAGAAGAATGAATGTGGCTTTAACTAGGGCTAAAAAGAAATTGGTGGTAATTGGAGACAGTGCTACCATTACTAAAGATCCTTTTTACAAAGCTTTTTTAGATTACATTGAATCTATAAATGCATACAAAAGTGCTTGGGAATATATTGAATACTAAATCGATTATTTTATTAATAACCATCGGATTATATAAGTTTTCTTTAGCTCAAGTAATTCCAGTAGATGCTATTAAAATTGACTCTATTCCGATTCATTCTAATACTATTATCAAAGCTGATCGATGTTATGGTTTAGACTCGCTATCCAATGATTCTAAAGTTTATGCAACTACAGATAGTTTTGTTATCAAAGATAGTGTTGTAAGCACTGATAGTCCTATAATAATTAAAAACAGCAATAATTGTTGCAGCCACGACCCCCTTTGGGAATTTCATAAACTGAAGGACTTATTCAGGAATGAGGAATTACAATATAGTGGTAAGTACTATGTGCAACAAAGTTCTAAAGGCAGATTTAAACTTAAACTACCTTTAAGTCTTAAAACTAAAACAAACTTAATACATAGTGGGGAAGGAAATACTTCTACATTAAGTTATTCAGATTTGATTCCTACTAATTTAGTTGATGGAGATTCTATTAAATTAAACACAAATATTGTGTCTTGGCAAGGAGAAAAAAGACTTTTATCCTTCTTTAAACATGATACTGCTAGCCTAGTTAATGATTATAATGGTAAAATATTAGAATACCACACAACCAAAATTGGAAGACAGCAATCAATTTATCAGATCGCTTCTTCTCCATTAGATCAATGGAAAGTTTATAGTATCAGTTATTATTTAAAGAATAAGAAGAACAACAGATATTATATGATTACAACTAACGTCATTACCATTGATGAAATCCCTTTAGATGTTTTAAGGTATTACTTGAACTATTTTTATGAAACGATTAAGAGTTTTAGAATTAAGTAACTACTTTATTTTTAAGAAGCTCATATCTGACAAGACATACACTTCATCTTTGTAAAGAATACATTTCTTGATGGCAATACTATAAACTAAGTGCTTGTATTCGATATCGAATGTTAAAGACATGATATACAAGTCTTTCTTAATCTTCGTTTTTTGTACACCATAGTTGTGATCTACTAACTTTACTTCTGGCCATTGAACCGCACTTAGGTTTCCATCTAAAATAATTTGTCTAAAGTCTACCCTCAGCTCATTTAAAATATTAACTCTACCTATAATATAATCTCTTGGTAATTCTCTTGGTAAGATATCTCTGATGTCTGTCTTATGAAATTCTTTGAGTAGCTCTTCACCAGGAACTAGAGACTGCAAGACAGAACTAAAGTAATTAGTTGTAAGTGCAGTCATCATCTTTCTAACCAAAATAGCTTCTGGCTCTAATAGTTCAATCTTAATTTTAAACCCTAATCTTAATTGACCATTAATGATGAAACAATCTTTGATGGTAACAGCATAAGTCTCATTTCCATCTGTAAATTCAAATCTCAGATTAGAAACACCTAACCTGTACCTTTCTTTTAGATTCAGTTCTAAGTTTACCTTAGTCACTTTTGCATTCGCCCATTTCAATCCACTCTCTAATCCAGCCATATGATATTTCTGAATGGATTGAGTTAATCCTCTAATGTATTTAATCCTGAACTTTTTGGCAGATTCCATGTGCTCTTCATACAGCTTATCTACTTTGTTAGGGTTTACTCTAGAATTATGTAATATTACTCCCTCCTCAGTTTTAAACTGACCACTAGAATCCATTAATTCGTACATATCTTCATTAGACATGATACTTGCATTATGTATATGTGTATAGTCGTTAGATTTTAAACTTAAATAAATGGCTTTGATAATTCCTTTAGCCTGCACGACTTGCCATTTTGTGCCTACTAATTGAAAATCAGTATCCAATCCAATCTTCCAATTACCTGTATAAGTCTCTATTTCACTTAGCTTAATAATATAGTTTTGATTAGCACTAGCCAATGTAATCATAATCTCACCTTTCGATCCAGTTTTTCTTTCATCTAAATCTACAATGTTAGTTGTCATCCAATCAATACCTTGTGTCATCCCTACCTTTCTTAGCGTCTTTAACTTCTCCTCCTTCTTAAAATGAAGGTATCTCATTTCATTGTCTAGTCTAGTAGACTTAATCGGTAATTCTAAAGCCCCATTAATTTCTTTAATTACCGCAGGTTTTAAAACTCTTCGATCAAGAAACAATTCATATTCTTGTTCTTGCATGGCATCGATAAAAGCTTTAGAAAACTGAGCAACGTCTCTAGACACTTGGAATCTAGCCGGTACATCTGTCTGCGCAAAGCTAAAAACAAGTATGCTAGAGCATACAATTAATATATAATGTTTGAGACTTTTCATTGTGTATGCTCTAATTACGGAAATATTTGAATGTAGTTTTATTAATTTGAGAATAATTAAATATTTGAGCTTAATGCAACCGTGATTTTACTTAATCGTATTAAGGTCAGAATGTATTTAAACAAAAGTCTACTCCTTCTATTAGCTTTAATATGCACTTTAACCACTTTGGCCAGTAAGTACGAAGTAGAATTATCTGGTAAAATATTTGAATACCAAGCGCTTAAGACTGAAGAAACAAATAGTTTAGCTAGAAATTCCAAAAGTAAAAAAGGATTAGAATATGTACCAGTCAAAAAATTCGATGTATACATGTATACAGATGAAGGAGACTTCTACAAAGAGGTTCAATCAAAGAATGGTAGCTTTAAAATAGATATTCCTAGTAAACGAATTTTCAACATATTTATCTACGCTGAAGGATTTGATAATACAATAGTCCAATTTAACACTGAAAATATCGAGTATAACGATGAAGGTGATTGGCAAAAGTATAATCAAGACTTCTATTTGAAATCTGAAATTGACTACCAAACAGAACCGGTTAATATTCAGGTATTAGAATGGAACGCTACAAGTGCAAAATTTACTAGCATAGACATTTCTATTAAAGACAAAGAACATGTAACTTTTTTCAAAGACTTATTAAAGAATGATAGAATGGAAGCTGCTGCAGCTTGTACAAAGTTGATCGATAAATACTTTAATGGAAATACAGAAAAGAACAAATTAAAAGAAGAAGAACAAGTAATACATGAAATTGAAAAGAAGTACCCTATTAAGATGCAAATGAAAAGAGACCTATCCAAAGTTAAGAATACATTAGAAGGTCTTCAATTAAAAAAACAGATCATTGAAGTTGAAATGGAAGCGACCGATATTAAAGTTGCTTTTACACAAGATCCTGAGATTGATAGTATACTTCAACTAAAAAGACCTCAAATACAAGCTTATGTTAATGCAATAAACACTGAATACGACAGATTTAATAGTGAATATGAACGCATGAAATCTTCACTAAAAGCTTATTTGAATGCAGAGAAAGATAAACAAGGAGAACCTTTAACGACCGCTTTAGAAGCATTCTACCCTGATTCTATGCCTGCTCATTTCGAAGAAGAATTATTAAAATTATTAGACAGCTTTGAGTCTGCTGGTGAAGAAGTATTTGATGACGATGGAGATTATTCTGACAAAGTCATTGATAATAACCCAGGACTAGTTAAGAATAAAAATTATGAAGCTAAACTACAGCACTACATTAAAGATAGATATGGAGAAGAAGCTGCCAATAACATGAGTTGGGAATCTAATGAAGAATATGGAAGTGATAAGATCAACTATGCTGACTCTAAATCTTCAATGGTTAGCCATATGCATCCAGAATTAGTCGGATCTGGAAATACAAACAAAACGCTTATCGCTGAGAAATACCAAGCGAAAATGGATAAGCTGAATAAGGATTCTAAAAATAATTTAGAAAAAGTATTCTTCAATAAACTCGGTGATAATGATAGTAAAGAAGTTAGCTATGAATTCGATAACCAATTCGAATCCCAATTTAGTACCGCATTTGCAGAAGCGTTTAAGGCCTATTTCAAGACTATATTTGATATACCTTTAAAAGATGGGTTTGAAGCAGTATTTAATGAGAACTTCAAAAAGAACTTCGATGAGAACGTAAGCCCTGAAGAATTTAAGAAATCGTTTGCTAGATCATTTAATAAATCATTTGAAGAAGCATACCAAAGTAAATATAACTCCCCTATCTCAGATGAATTTGCACTAAGCTTCAAGCGTTCTTTCAATTCATTATTTAATAATTATCCTAATATGCCTTTTGGCCAAAATTTTGAAAGAGCATTTACACCTTCATTTGAAGAAGCCTTTAAGAAAGCGATTCCTCAAATCAATGAAGCCTTGCATGGTAAGCAAATACTTTCTGATTTAGAAGCGATATATGCAAAACCAGAACCAATCAAAAGACCAACAATCAATACTTCAACTTCTGCTGCTTCGTCTTCGCCTAATGATAAAAACTCAGTAAAACTTGTTACTTATAATGATCAGAAAAAACAACATTTATCTACCAAGAAAAGACAAAGCTTAACTTTGAAGTCTACTTCCATTGCAGGAACAGTTAATCCTAATCAAGAGTTGTTCGATAATAAATCTGTTGATGCATTCATTACTAAGCTAAAAAGTACCTATAATCCTGCAGAGCGCTACAGCTTTATGATTGACACTAGTGAAATCATAGTTACTAAATACAGAACACCAGAAGGTGTATTTGAAGTCTTATCAGATAAGAAGAATAGAGTTCAGATGTTAAAGAACAACTTAATCATTACAGACAATGTATTTGGAGAAGAGCAATTAGAATTCTATAAAGGCTTAGAGAAACTTTCTAACTATGATTTTAAGAATGATCAAATTGCGAAGATTAATTATTCAACAAGAGCAGGTTTAATCTTTAAGATACAGGTTGCCGCTATAAGTAAGTCCGATCTTAAGATCTTTAATCCTCTTAAGATTTATGGAGGATTAACCATTGATAAGCAGAATTTAATCTATAAATATATGATTGGAGAATACCACCAATTATTTGAATTAATAGAAACTAAGGCCATCATTAAACAAACTGTACCAGATGCCTTTACAGTAGTTTATTATCACGGTCAGCGTATCCATATGAAACATGCTCTTCAAATCTTATTGGGTAATCCTAAGTATATAAAATAAACGGTAATCGAGCTTTTCTAAATATCCTCATTACATCCTCTTCCCTTCTTAACAAGAATTAACACCCCATTTCATTTCATATTTGAAATTAACTAGTTAAATTTAACCTTAGTTAAAAAAACGAAAATCCACGATGAAAAAAGCTTTACTTTCTTTGCTAGTAGTTTTTATGATGATTGCAGTTCAAGCTCAAGACAAACATAAGATTACCATTAAGATTAATAACCTAGACCCTAAAGTTGACACATCTTGCGTTTTAGCTTCTTATTATGGCGAAAAGCCATACATTAAAGATTCATTAGATATTGCTGAAGACGGTACTATTATCGTTGAAGGAGATTCGCTTTTAGACGGTGGATTATATATGATAGTTATCAATCCAGAGAACTACTTCGAGTTTGTAGTTTCAGATCAAGAATTCAAATTAGAAACATCTAAGCCTAACTATAATTCAGCAATGAAAGTGACAGGTTCTATAGAAAATGATGTCTACTATGAATATATCAAAACCACTTCTTCTAAAAGAAAAGAAGTAAAAGCGCTGCAGGATCAAATAAAAGCATTTAAAGCTGGTATTGAATATAGAGGTCA
>JBELBA010000048.1:0-13808 GCA_042095635.1 Chitinophagales bacterium | reverse complement strand
TACAAGTCTTCAATTATCGCACAGATCAAGTCGATTAGGAAGGATAGTGATAAATTGAAAAATGAATTCAGTCCAACTTTGTTAGATTTTGGACCTATTCAGTTTTATACGGCTAGACATTTTGGTTTTTGTTATGGCGTAGAAAATGCCATTGAAATCATTTACACCACGATTAAGAACAATATTGGGAAAAGAATATATTTACTTAGTGAAATGATTCATAATCCTAAAGTAAATGCAGATTTACAGGACTTAGGTTTAAAGTTTATCATGGATACTTCTGGTAATCAATTGATTCCATGGGAAGATATTTCTTCTGATGATATCGTTGTAATACCTGCTTTTGGGACTTCAATTGAAATAGAGAACAAATTAAAGGCTATTGGTATTCAGATTAAAAAATATGATACTACCTGTCCTTTTGTAAGTAAAGTATGGAAAAGAACAGCTAAACTGGGTCAGGACAATTATTCAATTGTTGTACATGGTAAACCAAAGCATGAAGAGACAAGGGCTACCTTCTCTCATAGTAAAAAGAGTGCGCCAACGCTAGTAATTAAGAATATTGAGGAAGCTCAAGAATTAGCTGACATCATTCTTGACAAAACACCGAAAGATCAGTTCTATTCTACTTTTGAAGGAAGATATAGTGAAGGGTTTAGTGTAGAAAAAGATCTTGTAAGAATAGGAGTGGTTAATCAAACTACCATGTTAGCTAATGAAACACAAGAAATTGCAGATTTTATTAAAGATACAATGGCTGCTAAGTACGGTGAAGATAAGATTAAAGAGCACTTCCCTGATAACAGAGATACATTGTGTTATGCAACTAATGATAACCAAAGAGCAACTTATGGCTTACTAGAACAAGAAGCTGATATTGCCATTGTTGTAGGAGGATATAATAGTTCTAACACCTCTCATTTAGTAGAGTTGTGCGAACACAAATTACCTACTTTCTTTATTTCTGGACCAGATGAAATTGTTTCTAAGCATGAAATCAATCATTTTGATTTTATGAACCAAAAGCATTTAACATCTGAGGATTGGTTGCCATCTAAATTAGAGGATGTGAAAATCTTAGTTACTTCAGGTGCTTCTTGCCCTGATGCAACTGTAGATCATGTTTTAAAGAAAGTATTAAGTTTTTATAATGGTGTAAAAGATATTGATGAAGTACTCCATGGAGTAAAGCAAAATTATAAAGCATAAACTTTGTTGAGATTAGATATAACTATCAACCTTTTCTTGCAGTTTACCTTCATTGTCTGCATTGATTAATGCACTGCCAATAATAGCATAATCTGCAATGGAAGTAATTGTATTAATATGTTCTTTAGTACTTATACCAAAACCTATTCCAATTTTTGCTTTAGATTTCGATTTAATAAAATCAATCCTTGAAGTTACATTCTCATGCAGTCCAAAGCCTTGTCCAGTAATTTTAAACTCACTCATAATATAGAAATGATCTGGATCTTGATCAATTGCTTTCTCTAATCGGTCATTTGGGATGTTTGCAGCGATTACAGGAATAACTTTTACTTTATTACTTGCATTAATTTTTTTTGCAATAACATCATCAAATGGTAAATCGGGTATAATTAAGTTTTTTACGCCCAATTGATTCGATTGCTCAATAAAGTTGTCAATCCCATAATGGTAGACTTTGTTTAGATAAGTCATAATTACAATCTCTTGTTGAGGGAATTCGTCTTTTAGTTGCTTAATCAACTTAAAGCAATCTTCAATAGTAACATGATTTTCTTCTGTAGCAATCCTATTG
This sequence comes from Chitinophagales bacterium, assembly GCA_042095635.1. Lineage (GTDB taxonomy): Bacteria > Bacteroidota > Bacteroidia > Chitinophagales > CAJXBJ01 > JBELBA01. The sequence continues at coordinate 12,022 of JBELBA010000048.1, read as the reverse complement.
GCTTGAGTGATGACTGTTCCATCAGCTGTTGGATGAGAAAATGGAATCTGTAATTCTAAAATCTCAAAACCTGCTTTGGCATATGTTCTTGCATTTTGATATGATTGCTCTAGACTTGGGTAGCCCATTACCAAATGTCCCATGATTGGCATATTACTCATAATTAGAATTCTTAATTTTCAATTAAAATAGTTGATTGATATATTCTTTAAGACTATCTTCTTGGAAGTGTTTCATAGTGATAAATAGATCTTTCTCTCCTCGTCCAGATCCATTTACAATAATGACTTTGTCTTCATCTAAGGTCGGTGCTAATTTAAGTGCATAAGCAAACGCATGTATGCTCTCCAAGGCTAAAATTATTCCTTCTTTCTTTGCTAACAACTGTAAAGCATCTAAAGCTTCTTGATCACTAGATGAAGACACATTAATTCTGTTTTCATCCATTAAATGAGCAAGGATTGGGCTAACGCCACAATAATCTAAACCAGCAGAAACAGAATGTGTAGAGGAAATATTTCCATCTTCATCTTGTAAGAAATAAGAATGGAATCCTTCAAACACACCTTTCTTTCCCAATTTAAGTTTAGTAGCATGCTCTCCAACTTTATCTCCAAATCCTCCAGCTTCTACAGCAGTCAATGCAACAGTTTCATCATCTAAGAAATCAAAGAATGCACCCATTGCATTACTTCCTCCACCTACGCATGCAATAACATGATCCGGTAATTTAGACGCTAAGTCATTGATTTGCGATTTCATCTCTTCACTAACAACTTTCTGAAAGAAAGTATTCATAGCAGGATAGGGGTGAGGGCCTAATGCAGATCCTAATAAATAGAAAGAATCTTCAGGATGAGCGATTAAGTCTTTAAAAGCTGCAATTACTGCATCATTTAAAGTCTGTTCTCCATCTTCCACAGCAATCACGGTTGCACCTAATAACTCCATCCAATATACATTAGGACGTTGTCTTTCATAGTCTTTCTTGCCCATGTAAACAATGCATTCCATGTCGTATCTTGCGCAAACTGTAGCAGTTGCATAACCATGCTGTCCTGCACCAGTTTCTGCAACAATTCTTTTCTTACCTAATCTTTTGGCTAATAATATCTGACCAATACAATGATTGATCTTGTGTGCACCCGTATGATTGAGTCCTTCATTTTTGATATAGATTTTAGCTCCACCTAATTCTTTAGAAATAGTACTACAAGGTGTTAATGCTGTTGGTCTGCCAGAAAGTTCTTTGTAAGCTGTGTTTAATTCTTCAATAAATGATGGGTCATGCTTACATTCATCGAATGCTTTTACAATTTCAGATATATTTGGCTGAATAACTTCAGGGATATAGCTTCCACCATATTCTCCGTAAAAACCGTCTGTATTCAATATTTGTTCTTTGTAGTTCATACTACTTATTTAGCTCATTCATAAAATCAGTAAACTGATTGAAGTCTAGTTGCTGATTAGCGTCGCTTAAAGCTTTCATTGGTTGTGGATGGGTTTCTACAATGATGCCATCTGCACCAACGGCTAATCCAGCTTTTGCTAAAGGCAACACTAAGTCATGTCTTCCTGCTGCGTGCGAAGGATCGACAATAATAGGTAAGTGACTCATCTTTTTAATTAATGCAACTGAATTAAGGTCTAAGATGTTTCTAGTGCTGGTTTCAAAGGTTCTGATACCTCTTTCACACAATATTACATGCTTGTTTCCTCCATCTAAGATATATTCTGCAGCTAACAGAAATTCTTCTACAAAAGCCGTCATTCCTCTTTTTAATAGAATAGGTGTATTAGTTTTAGACAAGGCTTTTAATAAATCAAAATTGGCCATATTTCTTGCGCCAACCTGTATCATATCAAGTTTATCAGCGAATAAATCAACATCTTTAACAGACATAATTTCTACACAAATTGGAATATCATATGCTTTACCAGCTTTATATATTAAGTCTAAGCCTTCATATCCAAGCCCTTGAAAATCATATGGAGATGTTCTTGGTTTAAAAGCTCCACCTCTTAATACATGACCACCATTAGCTTTAACATGTTCTGCTGCTTGCATAATTTGCTCTTCAGATTCAATACTGCAAGGACCTGCAATAATTCCAGGGACATCACTACCAAATCTAGCTGCTCCAACTTCTACAATTGTATTGTCTGGGAAAAACTCTCTGGAGACTTTCTTGTATTTATGTGTTACATGAATGATTTCTTTAACACCAGGCATTCTAGAAACTTCATCATGTGATACATATTTCTTATTACCAGTAACGCCAATAGCAACTCTATTAGAACCTGGAAGTTGTTCGGACTTTAAAGACTTGCTTTCTAAATATTCACATACTGCATCAATCTCGTTTTGTGCAGCTTGGCTTTGCATTACTATTAGCATATTATTCTGGTTTATCTCCTTTTACAGGAGTGTTATTTTTTCTTTTATTTTATTGATTAGCAACTTATTAGGAGTTTTATCTACTTCAATACCTGAAGCCATATCTACACCAATACACATGTGGTGTTGCTTTAGTTTGTCTAAATTATCGATATTCATTCCGCCAGCCAATAGGAAAGGGTAATTAAAGTTGGCAGGGATTTCTATATCGATACTTTCTCCACTTCCAGGTATAGCTCCATCTAGTATGAATAAGTCACATTCGGCGTCTAATTTGATCAGTTTATCTATATCTGAAGGATGCTTAATAGTATGTGCTAAAATGATCTTACACTTAATCTGATCTAATAATACTTTATTAGCATCATCTAGATAGATTTGCACATATTTAAATCCGTATGTTTTAATTGTACTTATGATCTCTTCTTCAGTATTTTCTTTAAATACTGCTACTGCATTAGCTGGCACCTTTTCTATCTGGCTTGGATCAACTTTTCTTTTAGAAATAGGAGAGAAGTTAATTCCTATTAAATCACTTGTACAATCTTTAATCTGTTGATCATTTCTAAGCCCACATGCTTTAAAGATAAATCGCTTAGAAGCCTTAAAATGCTGTTCTAGTGAGAAGTCTGGTTTAGCTTCCATTAAAGATTGGCCAATTAGATAACCCGAGGCTTTTTTACCAAGCATTAAGTAATCAAGCTCATTGTAAATACCAGACTCTGCAATCAGATGTCCTTCGTATTCAATGTGGTTTAAGGTATGGTAGAATTTATTCAATCTAGTTTTAAAAGTCTCAAGGTTTCTATTGTTAATTCCTAATACTTCAATGTCTAAATGCTTGATCTTTTCATATTCTTCTTCATCATGCACTTCTACCAAAGCACCCATGTTTAATGAAGCTGCGATATCTTTTAATTCTTTTAACTCATCTGCTGTTAGCATTCTTGCAATTAACAAGATCATATTAGCGCCATATGTTCTTGCTTTATAGATCTGAATTTTATCAATAATAAAGTCTTTCTGTAAGACTACTACTTTGCTACTAATAGACCTTACATAAGAACTTATCTTCTTTAAATCCTCAAAAGAACCACCAAAATAATCATGGTCTGTTAACACAGATATAGCGTTTGTTCCAATGTTTACATATCTTTCAGCTTGTATTAAAGGGTCTATATTATCTTCGATTACACCTGCACTTGGAGATTTTCTTTTAAATTCGGTGATGAAGAATTTTTTGTTTTCTTCTGCAACTTTGTCAATTTGCTCATAAAATGAAACGGGTGAAATATCAAATTTTTGATCCAACAATTCTGGTTCATCAGTATATAACTGAGCAACTTCTTTCTGCTTGGTTTCTAAAATTTGGCTAAGTATATCCATAGGGTTAATCTATTCTTTTAAAGACATCTAGGCTGGTTTGATAACCGTGATTGAGAATGGAAGAAATCATTACTTCTTCTTAACATTTTTGTATTGATTAAGAAGGAGGTCAAGTTTAGATGGTGCCATTTTGGAATCATCTAGTAGTTTTTGTTCTTTAACGGAGTAAACCACTTCTTTTTCTTTTTCAGAATCTAATTCTTCTTTAATGTTAAGGACTTTTACTTCAATGACTTCTTGGAAGTCCATCTCCAAATCAAATTTAACATCACAGAAAGTAGGAGTGATATGGCCTTCATCAAATCTATAATATCTAAAAAGTTTCTCTAGGAGTACTAGATCTTTAACTAACTCGTTCTCAATCTTGGCTGTGATAGCATGTTTAACAATATTGTTAACCGTTTGCTTAATCGCTTTAATAGTCTCTTTTTCTAGGTCAAATGAATTATGTAAGAAGTATTGCCTTACTTCATCTTCGATCCTCGGTAACTTTCTTTGTATAGATTGGATATCAGCCATTACTTTTCTTTTCTAAAAAAGAGTGAGAAACCTTGTTTCTCTTCCCTTGTTTTTGCTCTAATAATTAACTTGTCTTCATATTTACACTTCGGACACATTAAACTTACTGTTTTTGTAATGTTCAAGTTGCTTTCTAAGGGCTCCGGTTTTCAAATGAGTGACCATTTTTTCGAACGCTTCTTTAAGGGAGATGCTTTCTTTAAATTGACAATAGGCAAATGCAGCGTTGGCTGCAACTAGCTTATAGTGTTCTGTATCCAGCTTTCCATCAATGATTTTAGTAGCAATTTCTATACTTTGTTTTGGGTTGTCAGATTTCAGTAATTCAAAATCTACAGGTTCAATTCCAAAGTCTGATGGCTGAATCGTATATTCTTTCTTTTGGCCATTAATATAGCTTAATACTCTTGTAGGTTTTGTTACAGATACTTCATCTAATCCTTCACCACCTCTAACAACAATCAATTGTTCTTTTCCCATTGCTATGCCAGCTTCAAGGATCAATTCCATATATTCATTAAACGTTGTTCCTATCAGCTGTCTCTTAGGATGATATGGATTTAATAAGGGTCCAATAACATTAAAGATTGTTGGTACACCCATTTTAGCCCTAGAAGAACCAAAGTGTCTAACAACTGGATGTGCATGAGGTGCAAATACAAATGCTAAGTGTTTTTCTTTTAATGCAGCTATGTGTTGTTCTGTATTAAAGTTAAAAGGAACATCCAAAGCCGCTAATAAATCAAAACTCCCAAATCTACCAGAAGCTGCTTTGTTACCATGTTTAAGGATTGGTACTTCTAAACTTGATAACAATACAGCAGCAAGGGTAGAAGTATTAATTCTTGGTAAACCAGAACCTCCAGTTCCGCATATGTCTATTCCTAGATCTGCAAATTGAGGTTCGTTGATATTTGCATATTGTTGTAGTACAGCAATAAAGTCTTTTAAGCTATTGGCATTATTTAGTTTAAAAGAAAAAGAAACCAATAAGATTAACTTCTGATCTTCACTTAATTGCTCTTCAGAAATATTCTTCAAAAATAATTCTATATCTGCAATACTCAATTGATTACTAGACTGGAGCTTTGTCATTAATTGCTGGTAACCAACATTGCCAGCGTTAATCTTTCCATTCACTATATTTTCAATAATCTTCATCCCAACGCCACCTTTCATAGCTAATACAGATTCTGGATGATATTGAACACCTTCAATGGGAAGGGTTTTATGTCTCATCGACATTATTGTTCCATCACTTGCATATCTTGCAGACACATCCAATACATTAGGTAATTCATCTGCAGCTAAAGAATGATATCTAGCAATCTGAATATTGGTATCTAAACCTGTATAGATAGACTGTTGATCGCAAATGATTTCATCAGCTTTACCATGTTTAGGTTCTAAATACTTTAAAGTCCCTCCAAAGAATTCAATTAAAGCCTGATGACCGAGACACACACCAAAAATGGGTACTTTAGTATGAAACCTTTCAATGATCTGCATTAAGTTACCAGCCTTAGATGGGGTAGAAGGACCTGGTGATAAGACCATTAAATCGAAATCTTCTTTCTCAATATCACTAGGGCTAACAGTATTTCTATATACTGTTACTTCGCATCCCTGAATTTTAAAGTATTCTACTAGGTTATAAGTAAATGAATCGAAATTATCGACCATTAATATTTTCTTAAATGACTGTTTCATGCGTAAAGTCTTTTATTGAGCTCATGAATGCAGCTGCCTTATTTAGTGTTTCTTTTAATTCCATATCTGGGTCACATTCATATAATAATGTTGCACCAGAGCAGTATTCTAATTGCTTTTCTTTAATATGAGCAGTTCTTATCGTAATGGCAGTATTAACATCGCCATCTAATAGAAAATAACCAACTGCACCTCCATAATAACCTCTAGAGAATTGTTCTATTCTTTCTATGTTTCTCATAGCAGCAACCTTTGGTGTTCCTGTAAGCGTTCCTGCATTTAAACAAGACACTAATCCATCAAATCCAGATTTATCGTCTTGTAGCTCTCCGGATAACTCAGCAACCGTATGGAATACATGAGAATACTTCTCAATCTTTCTATAATGTTCTATCTCAATACCAGGCTTACAGATTCTAGAAAGATCGTTTCTACCCAGATCTATAAGCATATCTAATTCCGATTTCTCTTTATTAGAATTTAATAACTCCATCATGCGCTCATGGTCTTGTATAGCATCTTTACCTCGCTTAATTGTTCCTGAGATCGGTTTTAATGTAATTCTATCATCTTCATATCTAACCATGATTTCAGGACTTGCACCTAAAATATATTCTCCTTCAAAATCGAAGTAGAACATGTATGGAGAGGGATTAATCTCTTTATATTTTTCATAGATATGAATAGGAGAGCCCTCGAAGTCTGCAGAGATCTTTCTTGCTAATACAATTTCCATTAACTCTCCAAGCCTGCAAAGTTCTTTTGCCTCTGCTACTTGCTTTTTAAAACCTTCATCTGAAGGCGTGATAGAGATATTAGATATTTCACTAATCGGATATTTATGCGCTTTAGCATATAAAAACACATCTACATATTCATTAGAATCCTTTATTGCTTGTTCTTTACTTTCTCTTGTACAATATAACCTGGTCTCTTTAGTTAAATGATTAAAGAATACGATAGTGTCATACAAGAATAAATGAAAGTCTGGAGAAGCATTCTCTTTGGTGTTATCTACATCTTCAAACTGATAAACAAAGTTATATCCTAAAGCACCATAAAAACCAACGAAATTTTTCTCTTCGCATTTAAACTGCTCAAGCGTTTGTTTGATAATCTGAGCGATGTTCTGTCTTTTAAAACGATCTGATTCTTTTCCTGTAAATGGAATTTTAGAGATATGCAGATAAAGCGTGTCTCCACTTTCTTCTTTTACGTAAGCTTTAAATCTATCCTTTATGAAGTTGAAATAAGCTTCACCTCTTGGATTGATTAACTTTACAGAAGCATCATTGTTGGTTCCTTTTATCTCCAAACTTGGATCAACACCTAATAGTGAAAGTCTACCGTGCTCCTTGTCCGTTTCATGCGATTCGAACAAAACCTTAGCAGAAGGGAAATTTGCCTTCTTGTAAAGTTGAATAGCACTTTGGTAAGGAAAGTCTGTTTTTACTGTTGCTAGATTAATCATTGAACATGACTTTTAAATACTTATCTACTGTTTTCTTATGGTCTCTGTAAGCTTTTACTCCTCTTGTTACCGTAGCTATAGAACAATTGTTATCTGATGCTACAGTTCTTTGAGGTAAGCCTTGAGCTATACTATTAAATATATGCCATCGTTCATCAAGCATTTCTAATTCTTTATCCGTGAAGGTAGTGCGCATTAAGGATAGAAACTCTCTTTCGTTCTCACAGGCCTTAACTGCTTTATATAATAGGCTTTGCATAATATATTGAAATTATCAATTTGAGAACAAGTTAGGGAAAAATTTAAAAAAATGTACTCATGTACTAGTACAATTATATCCAATTTTCTAATTTCTATTTACAGTGAACAAAAAAATAAGATGATTAATTAATAATCTTTAATTCTGCGACCTATGAAAAGGTTATTTGTATTTCCTGCACTTTTAATATTTACATTTTTTAATTCTAATGTTGTTGAAGTAAAGATGGTTTCAAAATAATCTCGTATCTTTTTTGTACAAAACACAGATGCATTAATTATGGAATTGAACTTAGAAAAAGTTGCTAATCTAAATCCTCAAGCTAAACGCATTCTTAAAGCGAATACAGATGCTGAAATGTCTGGATTCTTAGAAGAAAGAGTTAAGCTTATAGGGAAGTATGAAAACCAGATAGAATGGTTTAAACACGTAGGTATAGATTCTTTAGAATTAAAAGATGTTTGTAAAAATCTTCACAAATCTGATGCAGACCATATCATAGTTATTGTTATTACAGACACAGAAACTTCTATTAATACCTTCATGTTTGTAGAAGAAAATCTAGAAAACTTTATTGGTATCTATACTCAAATAGATTAAGCTTTCTCCATTCTAAGCTTTTTCTCATCATTGAGATATAGCTTACCATCAAACTTAATAGTTGTATTAGGATCTAAGAATCCTTTTATCTTTGGTGTTTTACCTTTTAGTACTAAAGACTTAATCTGACTATCTGAGATCTTCTTTCCATAAACTGTAAATTGAACTCTAAAGTCACACCCGTTTTTGTAATTAGAACAACCGTAGGCAGTTTTACCTTTTAAGATCTTTCCTTGCTCACATTTAGGGCAAGCAAGGTCTTCTTTCTTTTCTTCTTGTTCTATAAACGCTGCTTTGAAGTTGACTAGTTTTAAAACACCATTCTTCTTGGTGTCTTCAATCTTAAAGCCCTTAATGAACTTGGTCTGACCTTTATGTATCAAATCCTTTAATGCCGAATCTGTTAACTTCTTTCCAAACTGCTCAAAACTGATAACGAAATCACAACCGTTTTTATACTTAGAACAACCAAAGGCAGTTTTACCTTTCATCACTTCTCCCTGATTACACTTTGGGCATTTTGCACCTTTTTGCTTTGGTAATCTTTCTTTTGGAGTATGCTTTTGTTGCTGAGTTTTTGCTTTAGGTGTAAGAGCACTTACAACAGATATTTTCTTATCCGGACGTTTTCTAACATCTTCTACAATACTAGTTACCATCTCCTTTAATTCACTCATAAAGGTTCTAATATCATAGTTCCCTAACTCTATGTCTCTTAGCTTTTTCTCCCATTGACCTGTTAACTCTGCAGATTTCAGTAATTCGTTCTGTATGGTCTGTATTAGCTCTACACCTGTTTGGTTAGCAATAATCTTCTTTTTATCTCTTCTTATATAGTTTCTTCTAAATAGCGTCTCAATGATATTAGCTCTAGTGGAAGGTCTTCCAATACCATTTTCTTTCATGGCTTCCCTTAGTTCATCATCGTCTACATGTTTACCTGCAGTTTCCATTGCCCGTAGCAATGTAGCTTCAGAAAAGAACTTTGGTGGCTTTGTCTCTTTCTCACTTAAGTCTAATTGATGAGGACCGCTTTGCCCTTTAGTAAACGTTGGAAGAATTTGGTCGTCTTCTTTTTTGCTATCTCCTTGATCTTGATCCTTATCGTAAATCGCTCTCCAACCTGGAGAAAGAATTTCTTTACCCGATGTCTTAAACTCGATATCGTCTACAATTCCTTCAACTTGCGTTCTTGCTACTTCACAATCTGGCATAAAGTTAGCCAAGAATCTCTTGACAATAACATCATAGACCTTTTTTAAATAGCTGTTTAGTCCATTTGCTGCAACACCAGTTGGTATAATAGCATGATGATCTGTTACTTTCTTGTTATCGAATACTTTCTTAGACTTTCTAATCTTGTCTTTTAATATCTCAGACGTAAATGCTTCATATCCTTTAATTCCTTGTATTGTTTTAGCAATTTTAGGATAAACATCATCAGGTAAGTAAGTTGTATCTACACGAGGGTAGGATACTAACTTATTCTCGTATAGAGATTGTATAAACTTTAAAGTATCATCTGCACTAAAACCAAACTTCTTATTACACTCAACTTGCAATGCTGTTAAATCAAAAAGTCTGGGTGCATAATCTTTACCTTTCTTTTTAGTGAAGTTGGTAATAGTAAATGGAAGATCCTTAATTCTACTTACAACTTCATTTGCTTTTGAAGGATCATTGAATTTAGCTTCCTTAGCAGTGAATAAGACCTCTTTATAAGTGGTCTTTAATTCCCAATACGGATAGGGTTGAAAGTTATCAATTTCTAATTGTCTATTAACTACTAAGGCCAATGTAGGCGTTTGCACTCTACCTATAGAAAGCACTTGTTTTCCTTGCCCGTATTTAACGGTATAGACTCTAGTTCCGTTTATTCCTAATAACCAATCTCCAATGGCTCTAGAGCTTGCTGCAAGATATAATCGATCAAATTCGGACTCTTCTTTAAGGTTAGCAAAGCCTTCTTTAATAGCTTCTTCTGTTAAAGAAGATATCCATAATCGCTTTACTGGCTTTTGATTATTGGCTTTCTTTAATACCCATCTTTGTATTAATTCTCCTTCTTGCCCTGCATCCCCACAATTGATTACTTCGTTGGCTTGCCCAATTAAAGTTTCTAAAGTTTTAAATTGCTTTTGAACACCTTTGTTTTCAATAACTTTAATATCAAATTTTTGGGGTATTACCGGCAACTTATAAATATTCCAATACTTCCATGTTTTATCATAGTCGTGTGGTTCCATTAAAGTACATAAATGGCCGAAGGTCCATGAAACTTTATAACCGTTTCCTTCAAAGTATCCATCTTTTCTAGATTTTGCACCAACTATCTGGGCAATCTCTTTAGCTACACTAGGTTTTTCGGCAATACATAATTTCATTACTCTAACTTAATCAAATCGCTATCTAAACTGAAAATGAAATCCATAGAATTATTCACATTTTTTTAACCGATAGAAATAGGAAATTGATTACATTTGCAGCATCAAAATCTAAAAAAATGAAAAAAGTATTATTGGCTATTTTGGTTGTAATCTTATCTATTACAGGATTAGCACAAAAAAACGTTATTAAATTAAACTTACCATCTATTGCAATGGGTGGAGCAGTTTTACAATATGAAAGAGATTTAATTCCTATGATCAATGTTCAAGTTGGTGTTGGAGTTTACGGAAGGTCTGATGTTAATTCTTTTGGGATGTTTGCTGCCTTAAACGATATCGGTGTTCAGGCAGGCGGTTATGCTTTCCAAGGAGAGATTAGAATCTATCCAAATATCTTAAAAGAAGGACCTAAAGGGTTCTATATTGCACCTTATGGTAAAATGGGACACTACAACCTAGGTTTTAATCCTTCTTACGAGACAACTTTTACTCTAGCAGATGAATCTCAAATTACATCTACAATGGATGTTACATTTGATGGGTCTATGGATTATACTTCATTTGGTGTTCAATTTGGTCATCAATGGTTAATCTTAGGTAAAGTTGCTATTAACTTATACATGTTTGGGCCTGGTGTATCATTCTACAACTATCAAATGACTGGTGGTGTTAGCATGACTGCTGATATCGATCCTGTATTAATCGAAACAGAATTAGAGAATGCTGTTAAAGCACAAGTTGAAGGAATTCCTTTTGTAGGTAAGAAATTATCCGATGGAATTGACTTTGAATTAGATACAAGTGTAAGTGGAGATCCTTCATTTGCGACTAGTGGTGTATTAAACTATATCCCAAGAATGAGAATGGGATTATCAGTTGGTATCGCTTTATAAGCAAACAGCAATATATTTAATAAAAAAGCCTTCCGATCCTCGGAGGGCTTTTTTTTATGTCTTATATTTAGAATAATGTCTAAACTAACTATATATAGTGCTTCTGCAGGATCTGGTAAAACTTATACCTTAACAGAAGCGTATTTAAAGCTAGTCATAAAACAACCCTCTAATTACAAGCATGTTATAGCGGTTACCTTTACTAATAAGGCAACCGAAGAAATGAAACAAAGGATTATAGAAAAGCTAAGTGAATTAGCTAATAACAAACCATGCGACCACCTAGATCAGCTAAAGTTTCATACAAAGTTTAGTACTCTAAAAATTAGAAATAATGCTAAAGAAGTATTGAACTCAGTATTACATAACTATAGTGCATTTGGTGTTAGTACAATT
>JBELBA010000047.1:0-13991 GCA_042095635.1 Chitinophagales bacterium | reverse complement strand
TAAAGAAGATCTTTATAGCCAAGTAAAAAAAATCGATTGGGAACAATTCTTAACTCAACATGATAGCTTTTGTATTGATACAGTAATGATTTCTGATTTATTTGATCATAGTAATTATCCAGGATTAGTAACAAAAGATGCTATTGCAGATTTCTTTAAAGAGAAATATTACAAGCGTCCTAATGTTAATAAAGAGAATCCAACTGCCAAATTTAACTTACATATCAATAACAATAGAGTAACTATCTCATTAGATACAACTGGTGATTCTTTATTTAAAAGAGGTTATAGAGATTATACTAACGAAGCCCCAATGAATGAAGTAATGGCTGCTGGATTAATCTTACTTTCTGGATGGGATAAGAAAACGGATTTCTTAGATCCTATGTGTGGTTCGGGTACTATTCTTATTGAAGCTGCAATGATGCTTCTAAATGTACCCGCAGGGTTTAAGAAAGAACATTATGCATTCATGGATTGGAATAATTTTAAACCAAAAGAATGGGAAGCTTTTAAAGCTCAATATAAATGGGATACTACTTCTAATGTAAAGATTATAGGTAGAGATGTATCCGCAAGAACAGTAAAAACAATTGCAGCTAGTAATGTTAGAAATGCCGGATTTGCAAATGTTGTATCTGTGGAGAAGAAAGACTTTATGAAGTCCTCAGAAGCTGATCAGCCTTATCATATTGTATTCAACCCTCCATATGATGAAAGGTTAGAGTTAGAAAATGATTTAAAATTCTACGAGGAAATGGGAACTATTTTGAAATTTAAATTTAAAGGTTCAAAAGTTGCTATTATTAGTTCTAATGAAGAAGCAATGAAGCATATCGGTCTTAAGCCTATTAATAAAGTGGATCTAGAAAATGTTAAATTAAAGTTCAGGGTAAATACTTACGAAGTTTTCTAAATAAAATCTTATTTTTTCAAATTCGCATCTGCAACAATACTAATCTAAAAAGTAGTTACTTTCTAAATTCACCGTTTTGCCATGCCTCAAAGAACTTAGACCATGCAAAAGGATTAAGGAAATTATTTGGAGGTAATTGACCGTAATAATAGAATTGGTCTGCATAATTTCTAATATAATTATCTGCTAAGATACTCCCATCTATATCTACTTTTCTCCCTAAATCTTTTAATCGCTGTAATTCTAAATTTCGCTTTGCTCTTTCTAGATCATCAGCTGGGATATATGATTTAATAAAAGCTTCTTTAAATTGTTCTTTGGTATTCCATGGATAAATGACTGTTTCATCTAAATAGATTAAGTCCTCTACCATCAATTGAATAATAGAATATCGCTTTTCAGTTAATGTATCAGGAATAATATATTGCTTATCATTATAACCCAAGAATTGAAATTGTAAGGTGTCACATTTATGAACCACCAAACTAAAGAAGCCTTGAAAGTCTGTTAAAACACCAATATGTTTGTTTTTTATCACAATTGCACAATAGGGTAAAGGTTTAAGACTATCCGCCGTTAAAACCACTCCTGAGAATTGAAGTAATGATGGATCCGCATCCAATGTATCTGATTGGGCATCAAGTTGAGTACTCATGATTAGAAACCCAAAGAGTATATACTTAATTCTTGTTATCATTTAATCTGAGACTAATAAATTTAGTTTAGATTTAAGCAAAGAAAGAGCATCACAAGGATAAACGCAATAATATCCTTATTTTTGTAGAAAATTAACAGATGGATCAATTTCAAAATCTATACGAACAATTGAAGGAGCAAAAGTATCCCTTGTTATATCCTTTCAAATTTATTGGCCCTCCAGAGAAGGTTAATCAATTAAAGAAGTTATTGAAAGATGCAGAATTATCTCAAAAACCTTCTAGAAATGGAAAGTACATTAGTCTTACAGCAAAGGCTATGATGATGGATCCAGAATCTATTATTGAATTATATAGAGAAGCAGCAAAAATAAAAGGAGTGATCTCACTTTAATATTGCTGATAAAAATTAGAACAAAAAAAAGCCCTTCAAAATTTGAAGGGCTTTTTTTTGTTTTATGCTTCTGCTAATGAATTAGCTTTTTTTTTACCTTTTTGAAGTGGCTTTGCTGGATGAACATAAGTACTAACATCTCCAAACCCAATTCTTGGATAGCCTTCAATTTCAGACCATCCTCTCATAATTACAGTATCATGATCATTGATAAACTTTCTTTCAGATCCATCAGGCATTGTAACAGGCTTTGTTCCTTTCCATGCAATTTCTAACATAGAACCATAAGAAGAAGGATTAGGACCAGATATTGTCCCTGATCCCATCATATCTCCAACGTTTACATTACATCCATTAACTGTATGGTGAGCTAATTGTTGAGCCATGTTCCAATACATATACTTAAAATTAGAATTAGATACAGTATGTGGTTCTGCATTTTCTGGTTTGATATCTACAGCTAAGTTGATATCATAAGATAAGTTACCTTCAAACTCTAAATAAGGCAATACAGGTGTTTCTGATTGATCAGGAGTTGCTGTTTTAAAAGGCTCTAAAGCATCTAAAGTAACAATCCAAGTAGATATAGAAGAAGCGAAGTTTTTCGCTAAGAATGGCCCTAATGGTACATATTCCCACTTTTGAATATCCCTAGCAGACCAGTCATTGAAAACAACTAATCCGAAGATATGATCTTCTGCTTCATCAATAGAGATATGCTCACCTAATTCTGGTCCTTGACCTGTAATGAAAGCCATTTCTAATTCGAAATCTAATAATCTAGCAGCATTATAAGTTGGCGTATTCGCATCTGCTGGTAAAGTCTGACCATTAGGTCTATGAATTGCCTGTCCTGAAGGTATAATAGAACTTGCCCTCCCATGGTATCCTACTGGAATATGCAACCAGTTGGGTAATAAAGCGTTTGCAGGATCTCTAAACATCGTACCTACATTGGTAGCATGTTCTTTAGAAGAATAGAAATCTGTATAATCTTTTATTTCTACAGGTAATAAAGCAGTAACCTCATCCAAATCATATAGGATGTTGTTCTTATCCTCTTCTTTAGATTGTAATTCTTGATTGTTTGCTTCAAATAATTCAGAGATTCTGTTTCTTACTGTTCTCCATGTTGCTTTACCAGTAGCAATAAAGTCATTTAAGTTATTTTCATCAAATAAACCTTCTCCTAAACCTAAACCATTTAGGTAACCTAATGCTTGCAATACATGTAAATTAATAACTGTATTACCGATTCTAGTTGCATTAAATGAATTTCCTTCCGCATCTATAACTGCACCAAATGGAATATTTTGAATGGGGAAGTCAGGATGAGCAGACTCATCTAACCACGATTTTAAATTTGGATTATTTGCTTTAATCATAGCTTTATATTTATTGATAATTTAATTTTAGTTGTATTAATTATGAAAATAATAAATTTTTAATATAATTACTGAGAATAATGAAATTAATAACGAATCACGAAATCTTGTTTTGCCTGCTCCTTTCTAAAAAAGACCAATCCTATAAAAAACAAATCAATCGTAACCGTTACTTTTTCATGAGATTTAATGTAATCCCAAGCCTTTTCCATTCCATCACTCCAGTGAATGTCATCAAAAATAAACAGCGTTTCATTGTGTGCTTTTGCAAGACAAGCTTCAAAATATTTGATGGTAGGTTTTTCTTGGTGATTACCATCGAAAAACACGTAATCTAATCGAGGAAATTTTCCTAATTGTTCGTCTAGTATATGATCGAAATTTCCAACTTCAAGACATACTTGATCACATTTGATACTGCTTAAGTTTGCCTTAGCAATTTCAGCAACTTCAGGTGATCCTTCCATACTAGTAAACACACTATCTTTGTTTCCTAAAGCTTGATACATGGTACTAATTCCCAAAGAACTTCCAAACTCTAGCATATATTTAGGTTGAAAATGATGGACTAATCTATGTAAGCAGCTCGCTAACTTTAGTGACTTTGCACTAGATTTAACAATAGATTTAATACTTCTTACATCTATATCGGATTTGGTTTTTGCTCCATAATCCAACATATTAACTTTATCCTTACTATTCTTTAATGTAGTTCTGATCTTTTCAATTGAATCGTATACTGGATAGACTTTTTTGTCATAAATCACTTCAGAGATTAATTTATAGACAAAAGGAGAATGCAAATAATATTGGTTTCTAGATTTAAACCAATACTTAAGGTACTTCATCGCTATTTTAGGAGCACTGTACATAGTTCAAAGTTACAGAATGCATTTTAGATCTATAATTTAAAGTCAAAAATATTGTAGTTAATAACAATGACTTCAGTTTGAATTAGCTTTTACCTAATATTGGAACATGAAGCGAATTCATTTAATATCTACACCTAGAAATCTATCTACTGCTTTTATGTATTCATGGGCACAAAGGAAAGATTGCACGGTATATGACGAACCATTCTATGCTTACTATCTAGAAGAAACTGGAATCGATCATCCAGGTAGAACAGAAACATTGTATAGTATGCCAAGGGATATAGAAACAATTAAGTCAGAAATCTTATTTGGAGACTATTCTACACCAATGGTCTTTTTGAAAGATATGGCCCAGCATCTGATTAATATGGATTTATCATTTATAAAAGAATTAGACAATATCATATACATTAGAAACCCTAAGCAAGTTATTGCATCATTTGCACAAGTCATTCCTAATCCTACTATCAATGATATAGGTATTAAGAATACCTTAGATATTTATAATTATTTAGATAAAGATGCGATCGTGTTAGATTCATCAGAGTTATTGAAAGATCCAAAATCGATTTGGCAGCAATTGTGTGATCGATTAAATATTGATTTTGACCCTGCGGTGCTGAAATGGCAAGCTGGAGCTAGACCCGAAGATGGTGTGTGGGCAAAATATTGGTATGCCAATGTACATCAGACTAATGGTTTTAATAAACAGATAACGAGTGAAAGTGTCTTGCCTAAACATCTAGAAAATTTGAATGAAGAGGCTCAAGAATATTATAAAGTATTAATAGCAGATAGTATAAAAGCATAAAATATGTTACAACAGTTTAACGAGAAGAATAAGGATTTGATCATTTATGTAGGTGGAGAATTATTACATAGAGATGAAGCTAAAGTATCGGTTTTTGATTCTTTAGTGCAAGGTGGAGATGGAATTTGGGAAGGTCTTAGAGTGTATGATGGAAAAATCTTCTGCATGGATAAACATTTAGACAGAATGCATTTTTCAGCTAAGGCTTTAGATTTTAAAAATATTCCAAGCAAAGATGAAATCAGAAATGCGGTTTTTGAAACATTGATAGCTAATGGAATGAGAGATGGTGTGCATATAAGATTAACATTGTCAAGAGGTGAGAAGATCACGAGTGGTATGGATCCTAGATTAAATACCAAAGGATGTTGTTTAATTGTAGTAGCAGAATATAAAGCTCCTGTATATGATGATATTGCAGGTCTTAAATTAGTTACCTCTTCTCAACGAAGAAATAATCCTATGTTTTTAGATTCTAAAATCCATCACAACAATTTATTGAATAATATCATTGCAAAAATCGAAGCTAATTTTTCTAAATGTGATGATGCTTTGATGCTAGATATGGATGGATTTGTTGCTGAAACAAATGCAACCAATATATTTATGACTAAAGGTGGTAAACTACATACATCATTAGCAACTGCTTGTCTTAATGGTATCACTAGAGGTTTAGTAATGGATATTGCTAAAGAATTGGATATTGATGTAGAAGAAAGGCAAATATCATTGTCAGAATTTTATGGTGCAGATACTGTCTTTACTACTGCTACAATGGGAGAGCTAACACCAGTTGCAGAAATTGATGGCAGAGCAATAGAGAATTTAAACAAATGTGATATCTTAGATAAGATTAATATTAGTTATGAAAAACTAACACTGACTACAGGGACGATTATTCCTGATTAATTTTTCTACCATGAGACATTTATTAATTGTAATACTTTTAGCTATTACTTCTTTCTCTTATTCACAGATAGATCAAATAAAAGGGATTTATGCTGGTGAAAGCTTATATGTTCAGCAGTATGTAAATAATATTAATAAGACAGATCTTGTCTTTTGTTTGGATTCAATTGTAATTAATGATTCGGTTAGAATTTATGAAATTGATTATGCTGCTTTTGAAATTGAATTACAAAAGTTTAAGTTAGGAGCAAAGTTGACCATCAATTTCTTTGGAAAACCAGATTGTCATATTAAGATATTGAATAGGAAAGCTTTGGAATTTAAACAGGATTTTATTGAAATTAAAGAAATTAATCAGCAGCATGTAAAATTTAAAGTTGACAGAGCTATTGCTGATATGGTTTCTTTACAGTTTTTTCAATACCAAAAGTGGGTAAAAGGAAATGAGTGGACGATTGTAGACAGCGCATATGCTATAAATCATGATACAATTATTGATTTTGATCTTAAACCTAATGTAATTGCAGATAAAAGACTTGTAGCACATTTAAAAGATGGTGGTAAGAATGATTACTTGGTCATGAAACTAGAAATACCTGGTAAGCTTAAGAAACAAAGCTGTGATTTTAAACCTAAGAAACCTAAAACTGAATTGATACTAGAGAAGACGCAAAGTTATGTGATTTATGATTCTTTTGGAGATATTGTATCGCAAGGAAGAGCTCGAGAAATCAATATAAAAAGCTTAGTTAAAGGAAGTTACTTTTTAGAGCTAGAGTACTGTAATGATATACATAGCTTTGTTAAGAAATAATCTTCATTTGTGTATAAATTTCCTAGCTAGTCTAGCTTGGAATTATATTAAAGCTTAACTTCATTCTCCATTAAAATTAAATTTATGTTAGATTTCGATTCTTGTGCTATTGAAAAAGTTGTTGTTCATCATGTTGGAAACAAACATAATCAAGACGGAGTTATTGCTTCTGAAGAATTATGTGATGTTGGCGAAATGCTAAATCACATGTTTAGAACTTATTTTTTTTCACCGTTTAATAGCGTTAGTACATTTTATCATTTCACACATCCAAGCGGAATGGACCAGCACATTTTAAATAATGTTGCTTTTAAAATTTTTAATGGTGGAGATTTTATTGCTGCAAGCAAGGAAATTTTAGATCATCTTTACGAGCAATCAGAACATCCTCATGTTAGATCAGGAGATTTATTTGTTGCTAGATTTAACAATGTTATTGCCGATGATGAGGTAGTAGAAGCTTTTGGAGTTTTTAAAGCGGAGAGAAAAGAACAGTTCCTAAGTGTAGAGAACGATTTGGATGCAGTTGAAGTTAAAATCGAAAAAGGCTTAAATGTAAATAAATTAGATAAAGGAGTAATTATATTTAATACTAATACTGAAGAAGGTTATAAGGCTGTAACAGTTGATGCTAATAATTATGATGCTATTTATTGGATGGATGATTTCTTAAGTGTTGAAGTATTAGAAGACAAGCATTACTTTACTAAGAATGCAATTAATCTAATTAAAGGTTTTGCTGAAGATGTTATTAAACCTAATAACGACACTAGAGAGCAGGTTAACATGCTTAATCAGTCTGTTAATTATTTTAAAGAAGAAGAGAGCTTTGACTTAGATCGTTTTGCAGATCAGGTAATTAAAGAACCAGAATATGTAGATGAGTTTAAAACTTACGCAAAAGTAATGGAAGAAGAGCGAGGTATTAAAGTTAATGAGACTTTTGATATAGCTCCAATTGCAGTTAAGCAAGCTAAGAAAGAATTTAAGTCTGTTATCGCCTTAGATACAAATATGCATATCAAATTAGATTTTAGAGATCCTAATTCTTCTAACCAATTTTTAGAAAGAGGTTATGATCAGGATAAAGGTATGTATTTCTATAAACTTTATTTTAATAGAGAAACTAAGTAGTTGAGGATTCTTTTTTCCATATTAGTTGCTTTCGGATTATGGTCTTGTTCATCTTCAGAACAAACCAATTTGCATGCAGATGAACAGGTAATATTAAATGCTGTAAATTTAGATGTAGACTCTAATTTTCAAACCTTAGCAAAGAAGATAGATTTATTCTTTAAGAAAAAGCAGAAACGCAGGTTATTTAATGGTACCGTCTTGTTTGCAGAAAACGGTAAGGTTATCCATAAAGGAGCTTATGGTTATGCTAATTATAGAAAGAAATCTAAATTGGTTGTTAATTCCGTCTTTCAGCTAGCCTCTGTTTCAAAACCTTTTACAGCATATGCTATACTCTATTTGTATGAACAAGGTGAATTAGCACTAAATGATACGGTTCAAAAGTTTATTCCAGAATTTCCATATCCAGGAATTACACTTAAACACTTGCTAATTCATAGAAGTGGTTTAACGAATTACATGTATTTTACGGACGAACAATGGGCAGATTGGAAAATTCCAATTTCTAATTCTCAGGTGATTGATTTAATGATAGAGCATGAGCCAAAACCCTATTATAAGCCAAATAGAAGATATAATTATTCTAATACTGGTTATATTATTTTGGCTGATATAGTAGAACGTGTAAGCGGAATGACATTTGAAAGGTTTATGAAGAAGAAAATCTTTAAACCATTGGCAATGCATAATTCTAAAGTAAAACGTTTTAAGTTAGATGAAGAAGATGAACCTGTTGTTGGTCATTCGGAATATAGATTTAGAAGAATAGGTCAAACGTATTTAAATGGGACTGTCGGTGACAAAGGAATTTATTCTACTGTAGAAGATATGTTTAAATGGGATAGAGCTATTAAGCAAGGAGCTTTAGTTTCATTAAAAACTTTAGATGAAGCTTTTCAGGGTTATCATAAGGATCTTAGGAAAAACGATAACTATGGATATGGTTGGCGTATCAATGAAGTGAGTAAATCTAAAAAGATAGTCTATCATAGAGGTTGGTGGAAAGGATTTAGAACATACTTTATCCGTGTTTTAGATGAAGATAAAACCATTGTTATTCTTAATAATTCAACCTACGGAAGATTCTTAAAGAATCAAGAACTCATCGATCTTCTAAGCTAAGAATGGAGATAGGAAAGCAATTGAAAGGAAAATTGATATTGCTCCAAAAAAGAATCCTAACCAAAGCTTTTCAAGCGAACCATCGTTTCTATGTGTGTTTCTTTTACTCATGATTAATTTGTTTGCCTTTTTATACCGGTATTAATAATAGGTAACCGCTAGAATAGATAATCGCTGGATGAAATATAATATATACAAGTGCATTAAATGTTGAAGTATTTAATGTAATTGTATATTTTTGCGAATGCGAATTGAAGATGAAATCAAACAGAAATCTTTTAAGAATGAATTTCTAAAAGCAAGTGTAAATATCTTATTTACATCCTCTTGGTTAACTACTTATCATGCAATTCTTTTAAAGCCTTATAAATTAACTGTTCAGCAGTTTAATATTTTAAGAATATTAAAAGGTCAAGGTGAAAATGCCGTTACGGTTAGATTGCTTACAGAACGTATGATTGACAAAATGAGTAATGCATCTAGATTAGTCGATAAATTGGTCGATAAAAAATTAGTTGTAAGAACACCTTGTAAGTCTGATCGAAGACAAGTAGATATTGTAATTACTAAAGAAGGATTAAAGATTGTAGATCAGGTCAGTGATGTCTTTGAAAAAGATGAATTATTGGCTAAAAACCTTACAAAAGAAGAAGCGATTCAATTAAATGATTTATTGGATAAATTCAGAGGTTAAACTATTTGAATCAAAAATATATATAATCATCTTTTAGTCTTGAAATTTTAAAAGCAATTAAATACAATACAAAGGAGAGTTATTATGGGAATTACTAATTTAAGTCTATTAAAAGAATTTGCAGATGGAGATGAGGAATTCATTTTAGAGATTTTAGGAATTTATCAGGGAGAAACTCCTCAGGCAATTCAAAAGATTAAAGCTTTAACTGCTTCGCAAGAATGGGAAGAGTTAAGAAAAGTTGTACATAAATTAAAGTCAAGTTTATCTATGATAGGTTTAAACGACTTATTGAGTATTATAACAACTATGGAGCAAAACATTAAAGAGCAGATTAATTTAGAGGATTTGGCAGGTTTGTCTAGCCAGGTAATTGAACAATGTCAAAAGTCGTTGCCAGAAGTAGATCAGTATATCGCTGAAATATCTTAAGCTGTAACTTTAGGTTTCATAAAGGAGTATTAAATTCAAGTACTAAAGGATGAATTTAAAAGCAGTTATAATAGATGATGACAAGATTTCACGTGCAAGCGTTAAAAAACACTTAGATAAAATTGATGGTGTAGAACTCATTGCTGAATTTGAGTCTGCTATTGAGGCTAATGCTAAATTGAATAATTCTAACTTCGATTTTTTAATACTTGATATTGAAATGCCAGTTATGACTGGTATAGACTATTTAAGTTCCTTAGATGATGTTCCTCCTGTTATACTAATGTCTTCGCACAAGCAATTTGGTGCAGAAGCATTTGATAACAATGTATTAGATTATGTTGTAAAGCCGGTCGAGTTTCCAAGATTGATGAAGGCCGTTAATAAAGTAAAAGATGCTTTAAGTTCTAAGTCTGAGTTTCAACCAGAGAAAGGATTCTTTGTTAAGACAGATGGGGTATTAAAAAAACTAATGTACAAAGACATTATTTATGTTGAAGCCTTAGGAGATTATGTAATGCTCCATGCAGAGCAAGGAGACTTTAAAGTTCATGCCACGATGAAAAAAATGGTAGATCGATTAAAATCTCCATTTTTTATCAGAGTTCACCGTTCTTATATTGTTAGGAAGGAGCGAATCGAAAAAATTGATATTGATATCATAGAAGTAGATAATAAGTTAATTCCTGTGGGAAGATCTTACAAGAATAATTTGTTTGATGCGATTGATATTCTTTAATTTGCATCATGGTAGAATATCTTTTTAAATACCTTTTCATTATTTGGGGTTTAATATTAGAAATGGCTCCATATTTATTGTTCGGATTCTTTATTTCAGGTGTATTAAAAGTTTACCTAAGTAAAAACATTGTCAAGTATTTTAAAGGCAATTCATTTAAATCAATATTCTCCGCAACATTATTTGGAGTTCCTCTACCATTATGCTCTTGCGGTGTAATCCCTGCAGGTGTTTCGTTAAGAAAAAGTGGAGCAAGTAAATCATCTACTTTATCATTTTTAATTTCTACTCCTCAAACTGGCGTAGACTCTATCATGGTAACTTATGCTATGATGGGTTGGCAATTCGCAGTGGTTAGACCAGTATTTGCTTTTGTTTCCGGAATCATAGGTGGTCTTTTAGGTAGATCTATCGTTAAAGACGATTTAACAGTCGAAACCAATGAAAATATAAAAGAAAAAGTTGTCAAGAAAGGAATCATACCTGTGTTAAAGTATGCATATATTACATTATTTGAGGATATATCTAGGCATTTGTTAATAGGGATATTGTTAGCTGGTTTAATCAGTTTGTTTATCCCAGAAGACTTCACAAGTTTG
Organism: Chitinophagales bacterium; assembly: GCA_042095635.1. Lineage (GTDB taxonomy): Bacteria > Bacteroidota > Bacteroidia > Chitinophagales > CAJXBJ01 > JBELBA01. The sequence goes on along the minus strand of JBELBA010000047.1, from coordinate 2,508 downwards.
ATCCATGCATATCCTGGAATGGAGTATTTAGTCATCTTATTAATTTCACTTCCACTTTATGTTTGTGCAACAGGTTCTATACCTATTGCAGCTGTATTAATAGCGAAAGGAATTAGTCCAGGTGCAGCATTTATTTTCTTAATGGCAGGGCCTGCAACTAATATCGCTACCATGAATGTGATTGCAAATGTTATGGGACAAAGAGCATTAATTGCATATCTAGTTTCGATTGTATCGACAGCATTATTATTTGGTTTGATTATTAATAATGGATTAACTTTAAGTATTGATATTTATCATAGTCATGAAGGACATGTCCATAGCCTTATATTCGGTTTATTGATTAGCTTGCTAATTGTTTACCATACATTTAAAGGAATGTTTAAGAAAAAAGAAATTACTGAAGAAGCTATAATTTATGCCGTAGATGGGATGGTATGTAATGGCTGTAAAGCAAATATAGAAAAGAATGTATTGCTTTTAGATGGAGTAGTAGAAGTATTAGCGGAGCCTCAATCTAATGAAGTAGAGATTAAAGGAAAAGTTGATGAGGCCTTATTGTCTTCGACTATTAACGCATTAGGTTTTAGATTTAAAGGTAAATTACCTCAATAGACTTTCATCAACATAAAAGAGGTTAGTGTCTACTTGTTCTTCTAAGATATTAATAGCTTTTTGAGTCCTTTTATGAGTTTCATAGTCTGTGAATTCATACATCAAGTAAAAATGACCTTCGGCGCCCAATTGATTAAGGTAAGACATACTATGTTTATCAAACTGATTTTTGCCTATAGCCAAAGTATCTGTAGAGTAGTAATAAGTGTTTTGAAGGTTAGACTTACTATAACCAGAGAATTCGGATTCGAAACTTAATTTCATGCATTTTTTTCCTAATACCTCAGTTGTAGTAGACTCCAGTATTCTTTGTAATATTCTTTTACTTGGATCTTCTTCACAATAAAATGCTTGTATGGAGTCATTTAAATTTGTCCTTAAATAAGCTAAGTTTTTGGAAGCATTATAGGTTAAAGATTTTATTCCATCTTGTGCTTTGCTGTTATATTTTTGATGATAGTCTGCACCTTTTAAATAGATGATTACAGTATCACCATATATTCCTTTATAATAGTCTGAAGTTTTTTTTGGATGGTAGCAGTCAAAGTTATTTACATAGATTACTTTACCTTCAAATAATTTATTATCAGCAGGTGCAGAGCAATTTATCATGCATACTAAAAGTGATACAATAATGATTTTATTAATAAAGTTAAGCATGTTTTTTTATTGCTTTTATAAATAAAATTAACCAAGCAATCACCATTACTGTTCCTCCAAGAGGAGTAATAAGTGCAAGGAAAAGAGGAATATCAATATCGATATGTTTTAGGTAAACCAATAGATAGATAGAGCAACTAAATAAATATGAGCCAATAATCGAAAGCAATGCAATTAGCTTTTTTGATGATTCTGGAATAAATTCTATTTGTAGTACAGCTATTGCAAATATGGCATGAAATAAAAGATATCTAGTAGCTGTATGTACATTGTCTAATAAAGCCGAATCTAGGATTGGTTTTAAACCATGGGCAGCCAAAGCACCAGTAATCACCGATATTAGTCCACCAAAGGCACTTAAAGCCAAAATATTAGGTGATTTAATCTTGCTTGATTTATTAGTCATTATTATGCTTTGTGTTAATAAATGTACACAACTTTTGCGGCTATAAGAAGTATTTTTAATTGAGATATGATACGAAAAATATTTACATTTTTATTATTCATTGGCCTAGTTGGTCTCTTGTATGTTACTGTACTTAAAGATGTTGTTGATGAATATCAGAATAAGCTTACCATACTAGATGCGATCCCAGATAATAGTTCTTTTATTGTTCACTTTGAGGACTTTGGAAAAACCTTAAATCATATTAAGGAGCAGACTTATAATAGTGCGTTTTTACAATTGCCATTTTTTGAAGAGAATAAAACTAAATTTGATCTCTTAGATTCGATATGGACCAATGGACATATTGGTGAAGCATATGTAGCTGCTCACTTAATTAATTCTAAAGAACTAGATTTTATTTGGTTTGTACCAAAGCAAGATCAGCAGAATTTTGATACCTTATTAGAACAAGGAAGTTTAGACATTAATAAAACAAAGATTCAGGGTGAGGATGTCTATGAAATTTTCATGGCAGATAAGCAAAAGGAGATTTATGTCCTTAATTACAACAACTTCTTAGTAATAACATTTAATTCAATTTTGATTGAGGATGTAATTAATAGTATCAATAATCAATACAATTTTACTCAGGATACTAATTTCCATAAATTGTTTGAAAACGAGCGTAATACAGCCATTTCTGTCTTTTTAAATTATAATAGAATCCCTTCTATTTATAGATCAATCTTAAGTCCTGATGAAAATACGGAGCATGTAATAAGAAACTTTGCGGATTGGGCTGCATTAGAGGTAGAATTGGAAGATAAAGCTATTCATTTAACAGG
>JBELBA010000046.1:0-14176 GCA_042095635.1 Chitinophagales bacterium | reverse complement strand
GTTAATAATTTATTAGGTCGGTTTACTAGATTTGAGTTTGTAGATAACAAAGCAGTATCAAAGCGATTAATAGATAAAGCAGAGCAATGGTTAAAGGGTAAAGGAATGACTAAAATTCATGGTCCTTTGGGATTTACTAATTTGGATCATCAAGGTATGTTAATTGATGGCTATGATTATTTACCTTCAGTTGGTTCTGAATATCACTTGCCCTATTATAAAGAACATATCCGCAATTTTGGTTATCAAAAGGAAATCGATTGGTTAGAGTTTAGATTGTTTATTAAAGCCGTTCCGGATAAAGCGCAAAGGGTAGCTGAAATTGTTAAGCACCGAAATGGCTTTAATGTGATTCACTTTACATCTCAAGATGAGATGAAAAAGTACTCGACTAGAATATTCGATTTGTTAAATGATGCATTTGCAGATTTATTTAGTGTTGTCAAGCTTAGTGATAAGATGATTCAATATTATACTAAACGTTATATGTCTTTATTAAATCCGAGTTTTGTTAAGGTGATAGAAGGACCAGAAAAAGAAATTGTTGCTTTTATTATTGGTTTACCTTCTCTTTCATCGGCTTTACAGAAAGCTAAAGGAAGAATATTCCCATTTGGATGGTATTATGTCATGAAAGCGCTTAAAAAGCCTAAAGTGGCTGATTTATTATTAACTGGAGTAGATCCGGCAAAGCAAGGAACAGGAGTGGCTGCTTTACTAATTAATGAATTACAACAAGTAATGTTAGTTCATGGTGTTGAAGCAGTGGAGACAACTGGTATTTTAGAAACTAATGAGAAAGCAATTAGTAATTGGAAAAATTATGATCACATCCAGCATAAAAGAAAGCGTTGCTGGCAAAAAGAATTAGTCTAGCTACATAAAGAAATAAACCTTATTCAATTAGGGCAAGCTCCGGTTGTATATTCTACCCCCGCGCATGCTGCAAAGCAACTATTACTATAGGTTATACTATCACAGCCGCATACAGGTTCATATATTTCAATACAAATACAGTTAGAATCTGTTTGTGCTATGCAGGTATTTGAATCAACTTTGGTTGTGTCTGTATTATCTATTCCTGTCGGTAAAGGCTCTGGTTTATCGCAACTAATAAGCAATAAAATTAAGGGTAGTATATAAAGTAGCTTCTTCACAGTATCTTGTTTAAATTAAGATGTTTAAAATAGGAAAATGGTTGCATGTAAAAAAAAAGACCTCAGTGCTCTGAGGTCTTTTTTTAATTATTACGTTGAAGCATCATGCCGTTGACATCTTAATCTTCTTTTCAATATCCTCAACAGATTTTTTAAACTTCTTATCTGTATCCATTAAGTTTTGGATGGCTTGACAAGAGTGAATAACTGTAGAGTGATCTCTTCCTCCGAAGAATTGACCGATAGATTTTAAAGAGTTTTTAGTGTGGTGTTTAGCTAAGAACATTGATAGTTGTCTTGCTTGTACAACTTCTCTTTTTCTAGTTTTAGCTTTCAATAACTCGATTGGAATAGTGAAATATTCACAAACTGTTTTTTGAATGTAGTCGATAGAAATTTCTCTTGAAATATTCTTAACGAAGTTTTTAACGATTTGCTTGGCAAGACTTAAATCAATAGATTTCTTGTTTAAAGAAGCATGTGCTAATAATGAAATTAACGCACCTTCTAGTTCTCTTACATTATTGGTGATATTATAAGCAATAAACTCAACAATCTCTTTAGATAACTCAATACCATCATTGTACATCTTCTTTTCTAAGATAGCAATCCTAGTTTCGAAGTCTGCTTGTTGGATGTCTGTAGTTAATCCCCACTTAAATCTAGAAAGTAATCTTTCTTCAATTCCATTTAAATCTCTAGGAGGTCTATCTGAAGTTAATACTAGTTGCTTACCAGACTGATGTAAGTGGTTGAAGATATGGAACAATATGTCTTGTGTTCTTTCTTTATTTTCAAAGAACTGAATATCGTCAATGATTAAAACATCAATCATTTGGTAAAACGCTATGAAATCATTCGTAGAGTTATTTTTTACTGCTTCGATAAACTGATTAGTGAATTTCTCAGACTGCACATATAACACTGTTTTGTTATTATGAATCTGCTTAATCTGATTACCGATTGCTTGCGCTAAATGCGTCTTTCCTAATCCTGTACCGCCATATATTACTAAGGGGTTAAAAGAGTTAGTTCCTGGTTTAGTTGCAACTGCAAATCCTGCAGATCTTGCTAATTGATTACATTCTCCTTCTACAAATGAATCAAATGTATAATTTGGATTTAGCTGAGGATCAATGTTAACTTGTTTTAAACCTGGAATTACAAAAGGATTCTTTATTGAAGAACTAATATTTAAAGGAATAGCTACAGATGGATTCTTAGACTTTTCATTTTGATAAGTCGGTACATTAATAGTGTAAGGATTATTGTTTTGAGATGAATTCTCTACAACAATTCTGTATTCTAATCTCCCTTCTGTTCCTAATTCTCTCTTAATTATCTTCTTTAATAAAGAAACATAATGCTCTTCTAACCATTCATAGAAAAATTGACTAGGCACAAGTATTGTTAGGATGTCATTCTCCAATTTCACTGGCTTGATTGGTTCAAACCAAGTCTTGAAACTTTGTAAAGGGATATTATCCTTTACAATGTCGAGACAATTATCCCATACGTCCTCGTAAGTTAATGCCATGTTCTCGTTTTCTTTTAAAGGGTTATTCAATTTTTGTTAGTTGTTTTCTTAATGTGAGATCAAAATTCACAAAAAAAATGTTTAAAAAAAATCACTTTTGCTATTGTATTTGTGATTTGTTAAACAGGGTGGGCTTTCAGGTCAAAAAAATGTTAACTTTTATTAAATTTTTATTTTTTCATGTGTTTTTTGTTAAAATCATAAACACTTGAAATGTACGCCTTTACTGCCTTATGGGATATACGTAAATGTTTTTAATTTAGTTAAACAAATTCGATGGTAATTGTTGAAAAAAAGTGTAAGTGGGTGAAAATCAATGTGAAATTTTTTTAAATAATTTCATTTTTCACTTGTAATGAACAATTTATTAATTGGTGTCTAATTATTATTCTGAGGTTTAATACTTAATCGCAAATCGAAGAAGGAATGATAAAGAAATTAAAAGAAAGAATTATTCTTTTAGTACATCTTTAGTACTTCATGCTTTAAAGCAAATAATGCTCTCTGAGAAGGTAGTTCGTGCTCTTTGTATTGGGCAAGCTCTTTTAGGATAGCTTTATGTAATTCATTTGCATCAGATGCAGGATCTACTTTCTGTGCAGCTAAATTAACAAAGTTGATAGTGGTTTCTTTGGCACTTTTAATCTGTTCCCATGTTTCTATACTAATATAGATCTGTTGAGATACATTATGATCATACTCTGTTCTCATATGGTTCAATAAGGACATGTGAAGTTCACGTGACTTCATATTAGGTTTCTTTAAGCGATGAATTATTGCATTTGGCATTATTCTTTCCAAAAATAAAGACATACGCTCATAGGCTTGAAGTCTTAGACTTAAACTCTTTTGTTTATTATCATTATTGATTTTAAGCAATTCCTTTTTCTGTTCATTTTCTAAAAAGGTCTTTAGCACTTTATAAGCAGTATAAAAGACGATTAAACTAGGAATAACAATTTTAGCAATGTCTAATAATATATATAGGAGTTTCATTATAGGTCTGTTTCTTTTAGTTTTTCTGTATTCTCTGCTATCTGCAGGGCTTCAATAATTTTACCAATATTACCATCCATTACATTTTGTAAATCATATAAGGTTAAGTTGATTCTATGATCTGTTACTCTTCCTTGTGGATAGTTATATGTTCTAATTTTAGCAGATCTATCACCAGTACTAACGAGACTTTTCCTTTTTTCTGATATTACAGCGTTATGAGCGGCTAATTCTTTCTCATATAACCTAGTTCTAAGAACAGTTAAAGCCTTTTCGTAGTTTTTGATTTGAGATCTACCATCTTGACACTCAACAACTGTATTTGTGGGTAAGTGAGTAAGTCTAACAGCAGATTCTGTTTTATTTACGTGCTGTCCACCTGCACCTGATGCTCTAAAAGTATCTTTCTTTACATCTTTTAGGTTTAGTTCGAAGTCTACTTCATCAGCTTCTGGCAGGACAGCAACGGAGGAAGCCGATGTATGTACTCTTCCTTGAGATTCTGTAGCAGGCACACGCTGTACACGATGCACGCCTGATTCGTACTTTAATATACCGTATACGTTTGCACCAGAAACGTCAATAGTGATTTCTTTATAACCACCAACTGTACCTTCATTTGTGTTAACAACATCAAATTTCCAACCCATTGTTTCAGCGTACATCTTGTACATTCTAAAAAGGTCTCCAGCAAAGATACTTGCTTCGTCACCACCAGCACCAGCTCTTATTTCCAAAATTGAGTTTTTAGAATCTTCTGGGTCTTTTGGGATTAATAAGACCTTAACTTTTTCTTCTAAATCTGGAATTTTACTTTCAGATTCGTCTAATTCCATTTTGGCCATTTCCTTCATCTCAGGATCTGTTTCTTCTGCCATCATTTCTTTAGCTAGTGCAATGTTACTTAAAGTAGCAAGATAGATATCTCCTGTATCTACAACTTCTTTTAGGTTCTTGTATTCTCTATTAAGCTTTGTGTATTTTTTCTGATCGGTAAGGATTTCTGGTTTTACCAGTTCATCCGCTAATTCATCAAACTTCTGTTTGATGGCCATTACCTTATCTGCCAAACTACTCATAATCGATCGAATTGATATTATACAAATCTACGCCATTTTTTCTTAAGATATACAATAGGTTTTGTACCAATTCAATTTTCTGAATCCCTTTGGTGTCAATGCTTAAAACTTTACTTTCTAAAGTCTTTGTATTGAAAAAATGAATTTGATCATTTTCGATAAACACTATCTGATCATTCGAAATATCTAATTTTCTTTGAGAATATGGGAGTTTTTTAATCAATTGACCAAATTGATCTAAGTAATATAAACCTCGATCTGTGTGTAATACAATGTTGGCACCGTTTCTTTTAATCTCATATAGTTCATCATAAGCAATGCCGAAATTAATTAGATTTTCAATTTGCTGAATGATGTTACCATTAAGGTCTAATTTGTAAAGGTGTGCGTTAAATACATCTATTGCCCATATGTAATTGTCGCTGCTTAAAGTAATTTGATCAATCTCTGGTAAGGTTTGAAAATTAAGATCAATGGTATTGATCAAATTAAGGAAGTTATTATAGATCCTAATTTTTTGTTGCGCTTTATAAAAGGCGAGAAGATTCATAGGATTTTCTACAATGAGATCATGTAAAGCTCTATCTATCTTTAAATTCTGTTTATTAATGCTTTTATGAGCACTAGTAAACTTTTCAATAGTTCCCTCTTTGTTTAGGATATAGTAGTGTTCGTGATGGTCTACAAAGATGTCTTCGAATTGTCCATCTATATGCTTTTCCTGAGCAAAATTGCTAAGAATATTACAAACAAACAAAAAGAATAGACTAGACTTTATCATATTGTTTGACTTCAAATTTAGTTCCATCAAATACGCCGTATGAATAGCTGCTTAACCAGTCCCCAATATTATAATAGGTAGATTGCACATTAATAGGAATCTCTAGCATTAAATGTCGATGTCCAAAAATGAAATAATCGAATTGTTCTGTTTTAACTTTTTCTTTAGCAAACTGAACTAAATATTCTTTGTCTTCACCTTGATAATTTACAATACCAGATTTAACATTGTGGTTTCTAGAGTACTTAGACCAAGAAAGCGCTATGCCGATACCTATATCTGGATGTAGCCATCTGAATAGTCGTTGACAAAATTTACTTGTAAAAAATCTTTTAACGAATTTGAATTTATGATCTCCTGGTCCAAGTCCATCTCCATGTGCTATGAAGAATTTTTTTCCATTATAAGCTCTAATTTCTTCCTTTCGATAAATAACTACACCAAGTTCTTGCTCTAAATAATCGAACATCCATATGTCATGGTTACCAGTGAAAATTGAAATTTTTATACCGGATTCTTGAAGGGAAGCTATTTTTGCCAATAACCTTATAAACCCTTTAGGGACAACATGTTTGTATTCGAACCAGAAGTCGAATATGTCTCCTAAGAGTATAATCTCTTCTGCATCTACTTTGATTTCATTTAGCCATTGCACAATCTTCTTTTCTCTTTCTAAACTTTTAGAGTGAGAAGGAGATCCCAAATGGAAATCTGATGCAAAGTATATTTTTTTGTTAGGCTCCAATTACTTGTCGATTAAGAATAAATATATCTCTTTCGGACCAAAAATTCCAGGTCCTTTAGAATTATAATGATATTCTAATTGGTCTACGCCAGAAATCACAGATAGGTCTGCAGGAAGACGATGATATTTTTCTTCTAGTTGCTTCATGGCTAATTGAAGATTAGAAGTGATGTGTTTTATTGATGCTACAAAAAGTAGATGATCTGTTTGGTAATGAAATAACTTAGATTCCTTTTGCTCTGAAGAGACTATTATACTTCCGGTTCTGGCAATTAGACCTTCACATAAAGAAAGGTTTGCTAAAGATTTTTCATCATCAGTAGTAATTTTGAAATGCTTAAAACTGCATTTGTCAAATAGGCTAACAAGGTCTTCGTCAACAATTTGAATTTTCTCCCAGCCTTTAGCTTTTCTTAATTCATCTAATTGTACAGTGAAATCTTTGGGGTTTTCACAGTAAATAAATTGACCTCCATTTAAGTTAAACTGTTGTGCAAATAATACATCTAAATCTTCCTTGTAATCATATAAATCAGCTTCGAAATCTACATGATTATAGGGGTTTTCAGTAGGTGATAACAAGGCATTTCTAACCTTCTTTAAGATTTTTTCTCTTGCCGTATTTTGATGCTCCATTTAGTCTTTCTGGGTAACTTTCGCTTCTTCTGTGTCTTGATCAGTTGGCTTTACTTCTTCTTCTACTTTTTCCCCTGTTACAACTGATTCAGTAATTGCTTCTTCAACTAAATTAGCAGTCTTTTCTTCAACTTCTTCTCCCATTGGTCCTATTCTACTTTCAGAATTAGTAAATGGCCGTTCACCAATCAATTCTTCTAAATCACTTTGGAATAAAACTTCTGTTTCTAATAAAGCTAAAGCAATCTTCTCTAATTGATCTTTCTTCTCAACAAGTAAAGCTTTAGTCCTTTCATAGGCTTCATTGATCATGTTCCTTACTTCATCATCTATGATTTTAGCTGTTTCATCCGCATATGGTTTACCAAAACCATATTCTCCTTTAGGATCATTGAAAGAAACATTACCAACTTTGTCATTCATACCATAAATGGTAATCATAGCATAAGCCATCTTAGTAATTCTTTCTAAATCATTTTGAGCACCAGTAGATATTTTTCCAAAGATGATGTCTTCGGCAGCTCTACCTCCTAAAGTCATACACATACTGTCTACCATCTGATCTCTTGTATGTAAGAATTGTTCTTTTGGTAAGTATTGAGCATATCCTAATGCAGCAACTCCTCTAGGTACAATAGTGACTTTAACTAAAGGGTCTGCATGTTTAAGATTCCATCCTACAACAGCATGACCAGCTTCATGCCAAGCTATGATCTTTTTTTCTTCTTGAGAGATAATTTTATTCTTCTTTTCAAGACCACCAATTGTTCTATCAATGGCGTCTTGGAAGTCTTGCATTTCAACTGCACTCTTATCTTTTCTTGCAGCAATTAATGCCGCTTCATTACAAACGTTTGCTATTTCAGCTCCAGCAAAACCTGGTGTTTGAGCAGCTAATTTAGAAGCGTCAACTTCTCCTGCAATTTTTAAAGGATCTAGGTGCACTTTGAAAATTGCTTCTCTTCCAATTAAATCCGGATTATCAATACCAATTTGTCTATCAAATCTTCCTGGTCTTAATAATGCATTATCCAATACATCAGGTCTATTTGTCGCAGCAACAATTATCACTCCTTTTTCTGATGAGAAACCATCCATCTCAACTAAAAGTTGATTTAGTGTATTTTCTCTTTCATCATTACCACCACCCATTTGGTTTTTACCTCTTGCTCTACCAATGGCATCAATTTCATCAATAAATATGATACAAGGAGCTTTTTCCCTGGCAGTTTTGAAAAGGTCTCTAACTCTAGAAGCTCCAACACCAACAAACATTTCTACAAAGTCAGAACCAGACATAGAGAAGAACGGTACTTTTGCTTCACCTGCCATGGCTTTTGCAATTAGAGTTTTACCTGTACCTGGAGGGCCTACTAATAAAGCTCCTTTTGGTATTTTACCACCAAGAGATGTGTATTTTTTAGGATGCTTAAGGAAATCCACGATTTCCATTACTTCTTCCTTAGCTTCTTCTAAACCGGCAACATCATTAAAAGTAACATCAGGGTTAGCCTCTTTATCAAATAAAGTAGCTTTGGATTTTCCGATATTGAAAAGTTGGCCACCGCCACCTCCCATTCCACCGCCACCGCTCATTCTTCTCATGATGAAAATCCAAATAAGAACGATGATTGCAAATGGTAATATACCTGGAAGGAAGTCTACCAACCAGTTTTGCTCATCCACAACATTAATCTTGAATTGAACATCATTTTGATCCATAGCATCTTCACATTTTTGTATGAAGTTCTCCATAGAAAGGAGTTTAAATTTCAAGTGTGGACCATGATTTTCTTTTGCGAAATAATTTGGCTTTAGTTCATTATAGATCGATTGATCTAAGTATTCTTCATGAATGTATACCTTAACTTCTCCTGTGTTTCTTACAATGTCAATTTTTTCTACATGCCCATTGGCCACATAGGTATTGAAGAATTTAATAGGATCAGTTTCTTGATAGTTATTGTCTAATTGTACAAATTGGCTACCAAGGATAACAACCGCAATTAGTGCATATATCCAGTAAATACTGAATTTAGGGGCTTTATTATTTTTAGGAATGTTATTTCCAGCCATAGTTCTTTTTTTATATAATGTCTTCGTAAATCGTTTTCTCTCCGTCAGACCAAAGTTCTTCTAATTTATAAAAGTCACGTTTTTCCGGGAGAAATATATGCACTACGATGTTAAAATAGTCTAAAATAATCCATTCTTGATATTGATAACCTTCCTTTCTTAATGGATGTTCTCCTAATTCATCAAAAACTTGTTTTTGAACCTCTTCTGCAATTGCTTTTACTTGCGGTTGTGAATTACCACTACAAATGATAAAATGCTCACATGGGATGTTGTCTATAGCACTTAGGTCTAGGTGAGTTACAGATTTCCCTTTTTTGTCTTGAATTGCATTGACAACTAAGTCTTTTAACGTGATGTCTGTAGTAGCTTGTTTTGTAGGCATTTTAATAAGTTTGTTGTGTAAGTACAAAAATATATATTTTTGTTCACTTATGGCGGTACAAAAGCTAATCGGTCAAACTATTTTGTCATTTGGAACTTTAGCTTCTACAAATGATAAGCTTCGATCATTAATAAATGAGGGAGACTTGCTTAATGGTACAGTTGTGGATTGTGGTCAGCAAATAGATGGTAGAGGGCAAAGAGGTAATGTTTGGTTAAGTGAAGCAAATCAAAATATTCATTTATCAATTTTATTTCAACCCAATGATTTATTCGTCCAGAAGCAATTCTTAATCTCTAAAGCTGTTGCATTAGGTATAAGATCTACCATTAATGAGGTGCTGCAATTTTCAGATGCAATAATAAAATGGCCAAATGATATTTTAATAGCAGGTGATAAAGTGGCCGGCGTATTAATTGAGAATATTATTCAAGGGAATAAAATTGGACAAAGTATCATTGGTATCGGTCTTAATGTTAATCAGACAGCTTTCGGGAAATTTGAAAGAAGTGCTACATCTTTAGCTTTGTTAGATCAAAAGAAATTTGACTTGGCAATTATTAAATCAGTCTTGTTTGGTTATTTAGATTATTATTTAGGTTTAATGATGAATGATGCTGAATATTTGAATCGTTTATATCTTAATCATCTTTTTGGTATTACTTCCAAGGTTGGTATTCAAGTTGGTGAAACCAAAAGTGAGGTGTTGGTCGATGAAGTAAGAGAAAATGGAGAGATTCAGTTCCATGATGGAAATAAGGTGATTGGACCTTTTAATTTTCAGGAAGTAAAATTTATTTAATTATTTCATTTTATTATAAAATGTATTTTTTTGATAATTACTCAAAGAGGGGCTTAATTCTTTGAGTATTCCATAGTTTATATTCTTTTTTTTTAATATTGTCATATAATATTAAATATTATTTGGAATTGTAAGTTATTGATTATCAATGGATTAAGTTGAGTGTATTTTTGTATATTTCTACTCAATTTGCTAACTTAACTTTACAGAAAGTGATGTGTGTGGAGCTGAAATATATAATCAGTTCATTTTCACTGGATTGAAACTAATGCGACTTGACTAACATTTTAAAGTATATCTATTTTTTACTACTAAGTGCGCCTGTACTCTTGTTTGGTGCTACTTATACAGTATCGAGTAATGCAGATGATGGATCTGCAGGTACTTTAAGGTGGGCTATAACTCAAGCTAATGCTAACGCTGGTTCTGATAATATTGAGTTTAATATAGCAGGATCTACAGAAGAAGCTAGAACTATAAGATTAACTTCAATTTTACCTTCCTTGCAAGATGCTTTGGTTATTGATGCAACAACACAGCCCAATGGGGCTGTATTTGGAGTTTCTGATGCCATGATTAGTATTACAGGAACCTATACTTACTGTTTTCAACTAAGTAATAGCAATATTGAGATCTATGGTTTCTATATCACTGGAGGATTTGATTATGGAATAAGATCTTGGTCTGGTAGTTCTAAATCAGATTACATTATTGGAGCTGCAAATAAAGGAAATGTAATTACGGATTGTGATGATGAAGCGATCTATACGTGGGGAGACCAGAATGTAACTATTAAAGGTAATTTTATAGGATTAGATCCGGACGGGACAACGATATCTGCAAACGGTGAAGCTTTAAGATTAAATATTGAAGGTCCTGGTTATCTTAATATTGGTGGTGCAAATGCAGGTGAAGGTAATGTAATATCTGGTAACGGTAGCAGTGGTATTCAGGTTTATGCTAACGGTACAGATCCTAATATTGATATTACTATAACCAATAACATTATCGGATTAGATTACACAGGTACAGTGGCTAAAGGAAATGATGATATGGGAATTTATATTGCCAATTCTAGTTTCAATTTTAATTTTTACTCTTCGGCTACAGTAATTGGTAATATTGTTAGTGATAATGGAAGTTATGGGGATGATGCAATAAGAGTAACTGAAGCCGAAGATTTGGTAATCACCAATAATTATGTTGGGTCAGACATCAATGGAGAAAATGATTTTGGATGCAGTGGAACAGGAATCTGGATCTATGATATTAATACGTCTGCAGATATAAGTGGTAATGTTATCATTGGAAATGATGAAGGAATTAATCTTACCAGTGATTTAAAAGGGACTGTAGTAGATAATAATAAAGTTGGAGTAGATGCAACGGGCAATGTGATTGTCGGTCACGATGATTATGGTGTTTATTTATCTATTGACAATATAGATGGATTAACGCTATCCAACAATACCATCTCTGGAAATGGTAATTCTAGTTTTGACGATGCGATCTACTTGGCTGCTAATAATAATATCATATCAGGGAATACAATTGGATTAAATGCTGCAGGTACTGCAGCATTAGGTAATTTAGGAACAGGGATTTTTCAGCATGTGTCCTATGGAAGTAATACAATTAGTAATAACATCGTATCTGCAAATGGTGGAGAAGGAATAGAGGTAACTGGTGATAATAATATTCTTACAGGTAATATAATTGGAACGGATGCTACCTTAAGTATCGATTTGGGTAATACAAGAAATGGAATTGACCTTAGAGGAGATGATAATAGAATTGGAGGATCAGGGGCAGGTGAAGGAAATACTATTGCATATAATGATGATGAAGCGATTTATGTTAGTTCAGCAACTCAAAATTTGATTTCTAGAAACAGCATGTTTGCAAACGGAAATGGTGGTGGTATTTATCTTGGTTTCTCAGCAAATAATTGGAAAAATGCACCTACAGTTGTTACGGCTGATGCTATTAGTATTGTAGGAACTTCGGATGCCAATGATATTATTGAAGTATTTATCAAAGATAATGTTGCTGGCAATTGTGAAGGGATGACTTATTTAGCCACAACTACAGCAAATGGATCTGGAGATTGGACCATTGCAGGAGATTATTCTGGTTGTGGAATCCATACAGCAACTGCAACAGATGCTAGTAATAATACATCAGAATTCAGCCCATGTTTGGCTAGTTTAAATCCGCCAACATATAGTGGTCCTGTTTCTTTTTGTTCAGGGGCTATAACACCTTTGGCAGCTAGCGGAGACGCAGGCGCAACATTTAATTGGTATTCCGATGCTGCTTTAACATCTTTAGTGTTTGCTGGAAATCCATATGCCATGCTAGCATACGGGGATGTCTGGGTAACGCAGTCAGTGGGTTCTTGTGAGTCTGATGCTATACAAATTACGATTACTAATCAAACTGGTGATCCTGGTTCTTCTTGCGGAAATCCATTTATAGTAAATACCTTTCCATTCCATGATACTACATCAACATGTGGTAGTTGTGATGCTATTTCGGCTAGTGATGTGGGATGTGCAGGAGATGCTAGCGATATGGATGGTGAGGAATTTATCTATACCTATATGCCAACATCCAATATCACTGTATATGCTGGAGTATATAATATGGGAGAACCAGGAGCTTTATTTGCTTTTGATGGTTGTCCTACTGATGGCGGAACTAATTGTTTAGGTTTTGAAGAGAACAGCAAGTCTAGCGCTTTAGCTTATAATGAGTCTATTGATTTATTATTGAATCTAACGGCAGGTACAACTTATTACTTTATCTATTCTGAAGAGACCGGTTGTTCAGATTTCAGTTTCTTTTTAACTGAAGCCGTTCCTGCTTTAGGTTGTGGTGCATTGGTGCCTTCGGATGAGCCTTCCGCGGCTCCCATTCTTTGTAATAATAGTGCTTTTTGTAACAATTCAGGAAACTATGATGCAATTGATGTCTATAGTAATAATATCGATGATATATTTCCTGGATCAATTGGCAATAATGGCTATGTAGCTTTTTACGCCAAGAGTACCATTCTTTCTGTAAAGATTGATGTTTCTAACTGTGCGCAAGGAGATGGCATGCAAGCAGTCATTGTAGAAGATCTTACTGGTGCTCAAACTACATTTCAAATCGTTTCTAGCTTCTGGTCTCCAAGTGGAGAGGAAGATGGATACGTATTGGCCTCAGGATTAACAGTTGGTGAGAAATACTACTTTATGTTTGATGGTGCATTTGATGATGCATGTGATATTGAAGTGTCTGCTGGAACAGGAGTAGAATTAGATATTGAAACTAGAACAGATACTACGATTTGCACTAATGCAACTATTCCTTTGATTGCAATTGGTGGAGCAGCAGATGATATTATTACTTGGAATAATGGTGTTAGTAATGATACAATTTGGGTAAGTCCAAATGCAGATACGACTTACATCGTTACTAATACAAGTGCCAATGGGGATTGTGATGTAGATGATACCGTTAATATTACTGTTAATCCTACGCCAAGATTAACAATGGCCAATCAGTTTTATATCTGTAATGGATCTGCGGCTGATATCTCTTTAGATTTAGTTGGTTCTGCGCCATTTGATATTGTTTATGCTGATGGAAATGGGAATAATAATTATAATCCAACCAACATTAATACAGATCCATATACGGTTTCGTCATCTGCATTAGGGGTGTTAGAGATTACTCAAATTTCTGATGCATTATGTGTAAATGATACTTCCATAACAACTACAATTAGCTCTTCTGCGGATGATGATCCTACGTTTACCTATGCAGACTTTTGTGAGGATGTTTCTGGCGCTGCAAATATAACTGGACTGGCTGGAGGTACATTTACTTTTAATCCAGACCCTGCTGATGGTTCTTCCATTGTTGCAGGTACAGGTGTTATTACTAATGCAATAGGTGGAAGTACTTATCAGGTAGAATATTTAACAAATGGAAA
>JBELBA010000045.1:0-2065 GCA_042095635.1 Chitinophagales bacterium | reverse complement strand
ATAAACATAAAACAAAATGTTATGGATTTAAATTTATTAATTATCAGAATGGATCCTACTGACTATGTAGGATTTACATTTTTTGTTGGATGTATGGCAATGATGGCAGCTTCGGCTTTTTTCTTTTTATCATTAAACCAATTTGACAAAAAATGGAGAACCTCGGTTCTAGTATCGGGTTTAATTACCTTTATTGCAGCAGTTCACTATTTCTACATGAGAGATTATTGGGCGGAAATTGGTGAGTCTCCAACTTTCTTCCGTTATGTAGATTGGATCCTTACGGTTCCGTTGATGTGCGTAGAATTTTATTTAATCCTTAGAGTAGCAGGAGCTAAAAATTCATTGCTATGGAAAATGATTGGTTTATCTGTGGTAATGCTGGTAACAGGCTACTTTGGAGAAGCAGTTTACACAGGAAGCGCTGCCTTCTGGGGTGCAGTTTCAGGACTTGCGTATTTCATAATTGTTTATGAAATATGGTTTGGAAATGCAAAGAAACTAGCTGTTGCAGCTGGTGGAGATGTTTTAAAATCACACAAAATTTTATGCTGGTTTGTATTAGTAGGATGGGCTATTTATCCTCTTGGTTACATGATGGGTACCGAAGGATGGTATAGTAGTTTTATGCCTGCAGGTGGTAATATTGATGTTGTTTACAACATTGCTGATGCTATCAATAAAATTGGATTCGGTCTTGTTATATACGCTTTAGCAGTGAAGAAACAAGTAGCGTAAATTTTAAATATTTTTGAAAAAGTGCAATTAGTATTTACTAGTTGCACTTTTTTTTTATGTTCAAAATCATTACAGAATGTCGTAACATTTTTGGAGTAATAAACTCAATATCTATTTTATCATAACAATGAGTTAGTCTTTCTAATTTGAATTAAAAAGTAGAAGATGAGAATTTCTCTTTAGTGTAAATCATTTCTTTTTTTGATTAACATGAGTATTTAGTATTCGTTTTTTTTCTTTCTGTACTGAAGGGTGCTTTTTATGTCCCCATATTTTATCTCTTGCTAGTCGAGCGCTTTCTTGTAAATCTACAATTGGTAAAGGGTAGGTTTTGCCTATGGTAACATCGCAAAATGCTTGTTCCATTGGTGTCATTTTCCATGGTTCATGTATGTGTTCTATGGGAACACCTTGTAGTTCAGGAACCCATTTTTTTATAAAATAACCATCTGGATCGTGTTCTTGAGAGTTTTTGACTGGATTATATATACGAACGGTATTTATTCCGGTGGTGCCTGCTTGCATCTGAAACTGAGGGTAATGAATCCCTGGCTCATAATCCAAAAAATGTTGAGCTAAATGATAGGTGCCATCTCGCCAATCTTGGTCTAAGTTCATAGTTAAAAATGAAACCAACATAGCACGCATCCTAAAATTTATCCACCCTGTTTTTACTACAGCTCTCATACATGCGTCTATTAGAGGGTAGCCAGTATTACCTTTTTTCCAAGCGCTAATGAATTCATCATTTTTGTTGTGCTTAAGAAGCTCGTATCCACTATTAACGCAATGATTTTCATATCTACATTCGACTTCGAATTTTTGTATAAAGTGACAATGCCAATGCAATCGGGTAAGCATCGCTGAAAAAGCCTTATTATTTTCTGCACCATTAGGGTGTGTACCTATGAATTGAAAGGCTTGTTTAATACTTATATTTCCCCAGGCTAAAAAAGGAGATAATCTGCTGCAAGATTTTCTGCTCAGTGCGGGTTTAGAGATGTGCTTTTGATAATTAAAACCTCTTTCTTCTGTAAATGATTGTAAGTACCTCCAAGCATTTTTTTCACCCGCTGGTTGGTAATACGTAGGGTAATTTTGAAGCTTTTTTTCTAAGCTTTGAGGAAGTAGAAAAGGATGCGTTAAGATTTAATATTAATAAGGTCTAATAATCTAGTAATTTTTTTTATAAGAATAATAGCATCAAGTTTGTTCTTACTTGTGGTTATTGTTTTTTTTAAAGAGTGTGTTATTTGTTCGAAGCTACTAAATGAAAATTTACATAATTCAGCAAGAATTAAGAATATATTTTTAAGGTAGAAGAGTT
>JBELBA010000044.1:0-14360 GCA_042095635.1 Chitinophagales bacterium | reverse complement strand
TCCGATCTAGTCATGGTTTTACTAGTGATGTTATTATCGTTCCTAATGTAGTAGATACAGTATTATTTAAATCAGATCAGCTATCCAAAAATGATCAATTTACTATTGTGCATGTATCTAACTTTAAGGAAGATCATAAAAACATGACTGGTTTACTAAGAACGATCCATCAATTAAGTAAACAAAGGAAAGACTTCAAATTAAAGATTGTTGGCGATGGTGATGTAGCAGACTTAAAAGCTAAAGCTGAAGTAATCGGATTAGATCCTTCCATTTATGAAATCATTGGCAGATCACCTATTGATATTGTAGCAGAACATGTAAAGTCTAGTGACCTATTTATATTATTTAGTAATTGGGAGAACTTACCTTGTGTTGTACTGGAAGCTTTTGCTGCAGGCTTACCTGTTGTATCTTCTGATGTTGGAGGCACCAGAGAACACCTAACCAAAGACAAAGGTTTATTAGTTGAAGCTAAAGATGAAACTCAATTCTTATCTTCCATCCAGTATGTATTGGACAACTATGATAACTATAATAAGACTGAAATTGCTCAATACGCGGAAGACCACTTCAGTTATATTAATATTGGAAAAGCCTTTGATGATGTTTACAATAAGGTCTTAAATAATTAGTTTCGCTACCTAGCAGATTCAGAAAAATGATTTATTTATTATAATTGGTATTCAATTATTGAATTTTGTCTGAAATTTTTTCACTTTTTTGGACGTAACCTATCAAAAAAGTGCATTTATATCAAATATTTTTACTTTTTCTGAGATAACATTTCACTTATTACAATATTAAATAGGTACATTTGCACATCTAAAAAGATAATTATGACAAAAAGTAACTTAAGATTTGACGCTGTTAACGCTGTTTTAGACAGACAGATTGACTCAAGTTCGCACCTTCCAGAAGGGAAAGTGACGGATTATTTCGGTTCAAATGTTTTTGGTTTAGACAAAATGAAAGATTTTCTTTCTGATGATGTTTATGACGATGTTGAAATCGCTATTAAAACAGGTAAGAAAATAGATCGTTCAATTGCAGATCACGTTGCTGCAGCTATGAAAGCATGGGCAATGGGAAGAGGAGCTTCTCATTACACTCACTGGTTTCAACCATTAACTGGAGCTACAGCAGAAAAACATGATTCTTTCTTTACTTTATCTAAAGGTAAATCAGTTGAGTCATTTGGTGGTGGTGAATTAGTTCAACAAGAACCAGATGCATCTTCTTTCCCATCAGGAGGATTAAGATCTACTTTTGAAGCAAGAGGATATACGGCTTGGGATCCTACATCTCCAGCATTTATTATGGAACAAAGTGGTGGTAAGACATTATGTATACCAACTATATTCGTTTCCTATACAGGCGAAGCTTTAGATTATAAAGCACCTTTATTAAAATCGCTTAATGCAATTGAAGAATCTGCATTAGGAGTAATGCACTATTTCGATAAGAACGTAGTAAGAGTTACAGGAACATTAGGATGGGAGCAAGAATACTTCGTAGTTGATGAAGCCTTATATACTGCACGTCCTGATTTACAATTAACAGGAAGAACTTTATTTGGTAATGCCCCGGCAAAAGGTCAACAATTAGATGATCACTATTTTGGTGCTATCCCAGAAAGAACTTACAACTTCATGAGAGACTTCGAAACAGAAGCGCATAAGTTAGGAATACCTGTTACAACAAGACATAATGAAGTTGCACCGGCTCAGTTTGAGTGTGCTCCTATCTTTGAAGAAATCAATATTGCAGTTGACCATAACCAATTATTACAAGATGTTATGGAAAGAGTTGCTAGAAGACATAAGTTAAGAGTGTTATTACACGAGAAGCCATATGCAGGAATCAATGGTTCTGGTAAACACAATAACTGGTCTTTAGGAACAGACACTGGAACAAACTTATTATCTCCAGGAAAAACACCCAAGCAAAACTTAAGGTTCTTAACATTCTTTATTAATACAATTAAAGCATGTCATGATAATGCTGATCTATTAAGATCTGCGATTGCTACTGCTGGTAATGATTTCAGATTAGGAGCTAATGAAGCACCTCCTGCAATCTTCTCTGTTTTTATCGGAACTTTATTAGAGTCTGTTTTAGAAAAAGTAAGAAACGGTGTTGAATCTCACATGGATTTATCTGAAGAGTTTAAAGCTGAATTTAAAATCGATATCCATAATGCTATCCCTGATTTAATGAAGGATAACACGGATAGAAACAGAACTTCTCCGTTCGCATTCACCGGTAACAAATTTGAATTTAGAGCTGTAGGTTCTACTGCAAACTGTGCACATCCTATGATTGTAATGAACACTATTGTAGCCAATCAATTAAATGAGTTTAAGACTAACGTTGATGCTAGAATCAAAAATGGAGAAAAGAAAGATGGTGCAATCTTAAGAGAATTAACAGAATGTATCAAGTCTTCTAAAGATATCTTGTTTGGTGGTGATGGATATGGTGATGAGTGGGTTAAAGAAGCTACTGATAGAGGTTTAAAAAATGTAAAAGACACTGCTAGAGCATTAAACTTCTTTAAAGAACAAAGATTTATCAATTTATTCGAAAAGACAGGAGTTTATACATCTAGAGAGATCCATGCAAGACATGAAATCTCATTAGAAAACTACATTATGAAGGTTCAAATCGAATCTAAGATCGCTGAGGAGTTAGCATTAACACATGTTGTTCCTGCTGCTATTAAATACCAAGGAGAATTAGCACAAAACATTGCTAATATGTCTTCAATCGGTGTAAAAGATGCAGCTTCTAAAACGAAAGTTGAATTGGTTGAAGCTATCTCAAAACACATCAACATTGTTGTTGCTGGTACAGAAACTTTAATCGACAATAGTGCTAAAGCTGCCAAAGAGAAAAATATTGAAAAACAAGCAGTGATGTATTGTGACAATGTTCGTGCTCAAATGGAGGTAATCAGAGCATCTGTAGATGCTTTAGAAACGCTTATCGATGATAAGAGTTGGCCTTTACCAAAGTATAGAGAATTACTGTTTGTAAGATAGTACACAAATTGTCTTACTAACAGACATCTAATCTTAATTTATTCATATATTTGTTTGAATATAAAATTATAAAAACTGCGAGGTATCTTTACCTCGCATTTTTCGTATTAAACGATGGTATGAATAAGTATTTGGTATATTTTAATGTATGTGTCTTAGCTTTAGCGCTTTATGCATGCCCATCAGGAGGAAAAGAGGTAGTAACAGCTGAAGTTAAAATGGCAACTCAGAATTATGCTGACGCAGCTAAAGATTTAAAAGAAGAGTATCTCAACATACCTAAGGACAGTATTAAGAGGAAAGCCAAAGTCTCTTTTTTATTAGGAGAATGTTACAAATTATCTAATAGTCTACAAGAAGCTGA
This sequence comes from Chitinophagales bacterium, assembly GCA_042095635.1. Classification (GTDB taxonomy): domain Bacteria; phylum Bacteroidota; class Bacteroidia; order Chitinophagales; family CAJXBJ01; genus JBELBA01. The sequence continues at coordinate 10,952 of JBELBA010000044.1, read as the reverse complement.
AAAGTGGTACAAAGAAGCCATCTCATATGACATCATACCAGAAGCCAAATACGGGTATGCAGATGTGCTTAAAAGAAATGGAAAATACTACCAAGCCATAGAAGTCTTTCAAGAATTCTTAGACGAGAATCCAGAACAAAAGCACAGAGCAGATCATGCCATTTATGGTTGTAACCTTGCCATTGATTGGATGAACGAACCAAGTAGCGAATACGATTTATACAAACCACAAGGATTCAATTCAGAGTTTTCAGATTACGCACCTTCTTTCTTCGGAAACCAATTAGTGTTTAGTTCGCATAGAGCAAGTAATACTGGTGTTCAAGTATATGGAAGAACTGGTGAGAAATTCTCCGATATCTATATTTCTAAATTAGATGGTGAAGGGAAACCACAGCCTCCTCTATTATTAGATGAAAAAACATTTAATATTAATACTAAATCACATGAAGGAGCTTCTTCTTTTTCTAGTGACTCTTCTGAAATCTTCTTTACAAGATGTGGTGATGAAGACAAAATAGGTATTGACTATTGTGAGTTGTATTATTCTAAAAGAAATAGTGATGGTACTTTTGAAGAACCACAATTAATGAATTTATTCCGAGACACAGCTAAGTTTAATGTTGGTCAACCAAGTTTATCTTCGGATGGATATAAATTATATTTCTCTGCAAGTGTTCCTCATAAAGGATACGGTGGTAAAGATATTTATGTGTGTGAAAGAATCAATGATCAATGGTCAATTCCTGAAAACTTAGGTCCTGAAATTAATACCCCTGGAGATGAATCATTTCCATTTGCATATAAAGATGACATGCTATACTTCTCTTCTGATGGTCATATCGGTATGGGTGGCATGGATGAATATGAAGCAAGAAAGAAAGGTAGAAAGTGGGAAATCAGAAACATGCAGTATCCATTAAATACTGGTGCTGATGATTTCGGATTAGTATTACAAGACACGGAGATCTTAAGCGAATCTGGTTATTATGTAACTAGAGGTTTCTTTTCTTCTTCAAGGAAAGATGGATTAGGATCTGATGATATTTATGGATTAAGAATGAGAAAAGATGCATTTTACTTCTTAAATGTTGTTGTTCTTGAAAAAGTATTAATGAATCCAGACGATCCTAAATCTAAAGTTATTGACTTAGCGCCTGTAAGAAATACTAAAGTTCAGATTTACGCTAATGATACTTTGGTAGAGATTGGTAAAACAAATGAATCTGGTATCTTAAGATATAAATTAAGACCTAATAAAGAATATAAAGTACTAGCAACTAAGATTGGATTCTTAAATAAGTCTGATTATGTACCTCCGGTTAATTATCAAACGAATCAATCTAACAAGATTATTCATGTAGATTTAGAATTAATCTTAGACCATTCTTTTGCTAAAGATCAATTCATCAAAATTGATAATATCTATTATGATTTCGATGCTTGGTATATTAGAGAAGACGCAGCTTATGAATTAGATAGCTTATCTAACTTATTAAAAGACAACCCACAATTAGCTAAAGTTGAGATTGGATCGCATACGGATTCTAGAGGTTCTTATGCTTATAATGAGAAGTTATCTCAAAAGAGAGCTGAGTCTTGTGTTAGATACCTAGTTTCTAAAGGAGTAGATAAGACTAGATTAATAGCTAAAGGTTATGGTGAATCCGAGCTAATGAACAACTGTGATGATGCACATGAGTGTTCGGAAGATAAGCACCAAAGAAACAGAAGAACTACATTCAGAATTATTACAGAGGATTATGATATTATTTCTGTTGATCCGGCTGATATCTATGTAGATAAATCTGCAGAATTAGATAAGAATGAGAGAGAAGCAATGAGACAAGAAACAACTACAGATGGTGGTGATTTCTTAAAATTATTTGCTCCTCCATCTAATAAGAAACCAACTACTCCAACTACTCCGCCTGCAGCAGCTAGTGCAAGTAATAATGAAATTATTGATACTGCAAATGATAAACAGCCTCAGTTAGGTGACACTCCAACAGAGCCAAAAACTGAATCTGTTGATGACATCCTAGGAGACTTAAACATCCAGGAAGATGACACACCTATTGATGTTGCGGAAGAAAATAATTATGAAACGCTTGGTGTTGATGATGGTTTCGAACCGATTACAGATGATAGTGAATTAGCTGAAACTGATGTTAATACTGAAGAGGCTACTGCCCTACCTTCAGAAGAAGAGCAACCAATTAAAATGAGTGCTGATCTATTAACAGAAGAAGGAGAAGTAATGGAGTCTGCTGAGGAAGGAGAAATCGTTGAAGAAGAAGCTCCTATTATTGAAGACGCTGGAGAAGTTATTGAAAAAGAGCCAAGTGATAAAATCATTGCTGCTGAAGAACCAGAAGAAGAACCACTAGTTGATTTACCAGAAAGCTTAGATGATATCAGTGAAGATGAAGTTGATTTAGCTAATGATATTAATGATGAAGAGTCAACTCCTATCGATGAGATTAATCAAGATTTAGATTTAATGTATCCAGAAGTTGAAAGTGAATTAGACACTGCAGCTGAGTACGAAGAAGAAGATACTCAAGATTACTTAATGATCGAAGAAGAGTTTATGGAAGAAACGGTTCTTGAGTGCGAAATCGGAGCTAAGTTTAAAGAAAAGAAAGATTTCATAATAGTTCTTGTCACGGAAGATACATTAATCAATCAATTAGTTGATAAGGACCTATTTAAGATGTACAGTGAAGGAGATAAAGTTATCTACACTTCTTCTGGAATGTGGGGAGATTTTACCATAACTAAGAAAGAATAGATTTAAATAAGACACAATAAATGATTAATTTTAGTCTTGCTCCGGCGGGACTTTTTTTTATAAATAAATCGACTATGTCTCAAGACTTAAAGTATGATGCAAGAGGTGTTTCAGCAAATAAATCTGAAGTACATGCAGCAATCAAAAATCTAGATAAAGGGCTTTACCCAAATGCATTTTGTAAAATTCTTCCAGACCATGTAACTGGTGATGAAGACTATTGTAATATCATGCATGCTGATACAGCAGGAACGAAAACTTCTTTAGCATATGTTTATTGGAAAGAAACTGGAGATGTTAATGTTTGGAAAGGAATTTTGCAAGATTCAATTGTAATGAACCTAGATGATTTAGGTGCAGTTGGTGCATTTAATAATATCGTACTTTCTTCTACAATTGGTAGAAATAAAAGTATTATCACAGGAGATGTTATCTCTGCAATCATTAACGGAACTAAAGAATTCTGTGACAAGTTAGCTGAATACGGAATTACAATTCCATTAGCTGGTGGTGAAACTGCAGATGTTGGTGATATCGTAAGAACGATTGATGTTGGTTACACAGCTTTCGTAAGAATGAAAAAAGAAGACCTTATAATTAATGATATTAAACCAGGAAATGTAATTGTTGGTTTAGCATCATATGGTCAAGCAACTTATGAAGATGAATACAACTCAGGAATCGGTTCTAATGGATTAACTTCTGGTAGACATGATGTAATGAGTAAATATGTGGGTGAAACTTACCCAGATAGCTATAATCCTTTGATTCCTGAAGAAGTAGTTTATACTGGGCCACATAAGCCTAAAGATATTGATGAAGAAACTGGATTACCAATTGGTAAACTTCTACTTTCTCCAACAAGAACTTTCTTGCCAGTGTTAAAGCCTATCATTGAGAAATACAAATCAGATATCTCTGGTATTATACATGCAACTGGTGGTGCACACACTAAAGTGCTTCACTTCTGTGACAATGTAAACATCATTAAAGATAACATGTTACCAGTTCCTCCTATTTTTAGAATCATTCAAAAAGCTTCTGGTACAGATTGGAAAGAAATGTTCCAAGTATTTAACATGGGAACTAGATTCGAATTTTACGTAAACGAATCTGTAGCACAAGGAATTATTGACATAGCAAAAGAATTTAATATTGATGCGCAAATCATCGGTAAAGTTGAAGCTGCAGATGATGCAACTGTAACATTGAATTCTGACTACGGAAACTTCGTATACAACAAATAATGAAAGATCTTAATCCAAATAAACTCTATCACTCTATTGGAGAAGTTGCAACAGCATTTGATGTTTCTACTTCACTAATAAGATTCTGGGAAAAAGAATTTGATGTTCTTAAGCCTAGAAAGAATAAGAAAGGTGATCGTTTATTTACACAGGAAGATATTAAGAACTTGCATATCATCTTTCACTTATTAAAAGAAAGAGGTTTTACAATCGAAGGAGCTAAGAAGAAATTAAAAGAGAATAAGAACGATACCATAAATCAATTTGAAATCGTACAATCTCTTAATAAGCTAAAATCATTTTTAATAGAAATAAAAGAGGATATAAACTAAGTCAAATTGAAATTTACAAGGTTCTCAAAATACTTTAATCCTAAGTACAATAAGTCGGTGCCTGCTATGTTAAGCACACCAACTGCCAACCTGATTATTTCTTCGTCTATTTTTATCTTTAGTGTATTACTATTTATCGCTTTCGTTTCTCATTTATTCAATTGGAAAGTAGATCAAGATCAAATCACTAAAATTATTCCTGATACACCGATCAGTAATTCTTCAGGTGGTTTTGGATCTTACTTCGCTAATTTCTTTATGGATGAAGGATTTGGATTAATTGCATTTGTCATTCCTGTAATAGGAATCTTACATGCCATTAAATCTGTTTGGAACAAAGCTCAATTCAGTTATAAAGAAATCTTTAAAGGTTCATTCCTTTCTGTACTTTGGGGTTCTACAATATTAGCTTTATTACTTCCAAACAGCGAATTAGCATTAGGTGGTGCTTTTGGTAAATTTAATGCTGCTAAGCTTACACTTGTGTTCGGAAATATAGGTTCTTGGCTAATAGTCTTATTAACTTGTTTTATTTACATCATCATCTATTACAATGTTAATCCATTAGAGTGGATCAATAAACCTAAGACCAACGATCTACCTTCGGATGACTCAATTGATACGGAGAAACCTACTAAGAATAATGCAAAGACCGTCGATAAGGATGGCTTTGAATTAGTTGATACTGCCGATAAGATTGAAGCTTTAAAGCAAAAAGAACCAGAAGAAGAATTACCTGTAGAAATGGAACCTGTAATGAAAGCAGCTCCTGCTCCGGTAGTTAAAGAAGAAAAAAAGGATGAAGTAGTAGAATTAGATCTTGAAGCTAAGATTGATGCAGCTAGGCCAATAGAAGAAGCTACTCCTGTTGTAGAAACAAATATACCTATAGCAGAGACAGACAAACATGAATTAACAATTGAAGAAACAATTGAAGAAGAGATCGTTCAGACTAAAAAGGCAGTTGGAGATGAATATGATCCTACCCTAGACTTATCTAATTATAAGTTCCCTAAGTTGGAATTCTTAGTTGATCATGCTGGTGGTGGTGGAGAAGTTGATCCAAACGAGTTAGAACAAAATAAAAATCAGATTGTTCAGACTTTAGAGAACTATAAAATCAAGATCGATAAGATTAAAGCAACCATCGGACCTACTGTAACTTTATATGAGATTGTTCCTGCACCAGGTATCAGAATTACTAAGATTAAAAACTTAGAAGATGATATCGCACTTTCATTAGCGGCTTTAGGTATTAGAATTATCGCACCAATTCCTGGTAAAGGTACTATCGGTATTGAAGTACCAAATGCTAGCCCGGAAGTTGTTTCTATGAAAACAGTGCTTGGATCTGATAAGTTTGTCAATGCAGATATGGATTTACCATTAGCGCTTGGTAAGACTATTTCTAATGAGATATATGTAGCAGATTTAGCAAAGATGCCTCACTTACTAATTGCCGGTGCTACTGGTCAAGGTAAGTCGGTTGGTATTAACGCTATCCTAGTTTCGCTACTTTATAAGAAGCATCCTTCCCAATTGAAGTTTGTAATGGTAGATCCCAAAAAAGTAGAACTTTCAATATATAAATCAATTGAAAAGCACTTTTTAGCGAAACTACCTAATGAGGAAGATCCAATTATAACTGATACTAAGAAAGTAGTTAATACACTTAACTCACTTTGTATAGAGATGGACAACAGATATGACTTATTAAAGACTGCTGCTGTTAGAAACCTAAAAGAATACAATGCTAAGTTTGAGCAAAGGAAATTGAATCCGCAAAATGGACATAAATTCCTTCCTTATATAGTCTTAGTTATTGATGAGTTTGCCGACTTAATTATGACTGCTGGTAAAGAGATTGAAGTACCAATCGCTAGATTAGCACAGTTAGCAAGAGCGGTTGGTATACATCTAATCATTGCCACACAAAGGCCATCTGTAAACATTATTACAGGTATGATCAAAGCCAATTTCCCATCTAGATTAGCATTTAGAGTAATGGCGAAGGTAGATTCTAGAACCATTCTAGATGCTGGTGGTGCAGATCAATTAATTGGTCGTGGAGATATGTTATATTCTCCAGGTAATGAGATTATTAGATTACAATGTCCTTTCGTAGATACCCCTGAAGTAGATGAGATCGTAAACTTTATTGGAGACCAGAGAGGCTACCCTTCTGCCTTCGACTTACCAGAGTACTCTGGAGAAGAAGATGATGGTGCTGCTAAAGACTTTGATGCAAGCTCTAGAGATGCATTATTTGACGATGCAGCAAGAATAGTTGTAGGGATGCAAAGTGGATCTACATCTATGTTACAAAGAAGACTAAAGCTAGGATATAATAGAGCTGGAAGATTAATGGACGAATTAGAAGGAGCTGGAATTGTTGGATCACAACAAGGATCTAAACCTAGAGAGGTTTTAATTTCATCAGAAATGGAATTAGAGCATATATTAGAACAATTAAATTCAAATGGATAATATGAGGACTTTAAGTATTTTATTAGTTACACTTTTCACATTTAATGTGTTTGCACAGGATACAGAAGAAGGTATGTATGATCCAGCTGCGAAAAAGATCTTAGATAAAGTAAGTCAGAAGTATAATGGTTATAAAGCCATGAAAGTGGATGTATCTCTTAATACGATTAATAGAGATGCAGATATCAATAATACTTCAGAGATGAAGATTATCTTATCTGATACAAAGTATCAAATACATGTTGATGAGGATTTAATTATGTATTGTGATGGAGCTAGTATCTGGAACATCAATACAGAAGATAAAGAAGGAACAATTGAGGAATACGAAGAAGACGCTTCTGGAGAAGAAATTACACCTTCTAACATCTGGACGATTTATGAAAAAGGCTTTCAATATTCTTTAACAGAGCAAGTAACTGAAGGGAATGTAAAGAAAGTAACAATTGATCTTGCTCCTGAAAACAAAGACTTAGACTACTTCAAAATTAGAATGGTCTTAAACGAAAAGACACATGAGATTATCTCTATGAGAATTTTCGCTAAAGACGGTACGCATTATGTGTATACACTTAAGAACTTTGAAGCTAACCCTTCTACTAATGATGATACATTTAAGTATAATCCTGCTAATCATCCTGGTGTTGAAATGGAGGATATGAGATAGTATCTTTTTACTATTAGATATATTGAAAGCCTCGACTTTATAGTCGGGGCTTTTTTATACTACTATTCATTTTTGTGACCAAAAACGAATCAAAAAAGTCTCCATTTCCGATTTCGAGGTAATTGCTTCGCACCGTTCTGTCGCTTAGTGCTACATGCTCCGCACTTCCGCACTGCTCCTCACTATTACTGAAATCTGCATTCAACAGATACGTCTCATGCTTTACGCATTCGGACTGGATGAGGGCTACATACATTCGTGTTTCCCTTCATATTTGGCTTCGTGATTTTTAGGACGCAGTGAGCGTTAAGAAGCATACATGTCTGACGACGAAGGAGGAGTTTGTATGCTTTAGCAAATGAGGACATAAAAATAGAAACAAAAATTTTAGTTTTAACGTACATAAAATTGAAAATTTAAACTAATATTTTTAGTTTTATTAAAATATTCCAATTATGGTTCAACAGAAAGAAGAATACCTAGTAGATAATTTAAAGCACCTTAGAAAGTTATTCGAAATGACTCAGCAAGATGCAGCGGATCAATTCGAAGTAAAAAAATCTGCTTATGCCTCTTATGAAGAAGGAAGAGCTGTACCGCCTTATTCTACTATTAGAAAAATTGCAACCTTCTATAAGTTAACCATCGACATTTTAATCACTAAAGACTTAACAAAGTCTAACGTTAAAAACTATCTAAACATCGGTAACGAAAGATTACTATTCCCAGTAAGTGTAGATGCAGAAGGCAACGAAATGATTGATGTTGTACCTATTAAGGCTAGTGCTGGATATTTATCTGGCTATAGCGACCCTAGTTATATCATGAATTTACCTAAGATTCAATTCCCTTTTAAAAATATCCAAGGGACAGGAAGGCTTTTCCAAATCCATGGAGACAGCATGCTACCAATCCCTTCAGAGTCTTATGTGATTTCAGAATTAGAAGAGAACATAAAAACCATTAAGGAAGGAGAATGCTATATCCTAATTACACTTAATGAAGGAATCGTTTATAAAAGAATCTTCAAATCTGAAAAGAAGAACAACATTAAACTAGTATCGGATAATACTAACTATGCACCTTATGATGTGCCTTTATCAGAAATTAGAGAAATATGGAAAGCAAAGGGATTCATGAGTTTTGAACTACCAATCCCTGCATCAGAGAATGATGTAAAAAACTCTGTTGCACAATTACAAAAGGACATGGACATCCTCAAAGAAAAACTCCGCATCGAATAAATGAACGACATGGACAGGCATATTGTACATATGGACTTAGATGCTTTCTTCGTAAGTGTTGAAGCGTTAGTAGATCCAAGTTTAAAAGGTAAGCCTGTTATTATTGGTGGTAACAGTAGAGAGCGAGGTGTTGTTACAAGTTGCTCCTATGAAGCCAGAGCTTTTGGCGTACATGCTGCCATGCCCATGAAACTAGCTACTCGGCTTTGCCCACATGCTATTCTTAGAAAAGGAGATCACGAGTCTTATTCTAAAAAGTCTAAAGAAGTTACACAAATCATTAACGATGCTGCGCCACTCTATGAGAAGACTTCTATCGATGAATTCTTTATAGATATTAGCGGAATGGACCGTTTCTTCGGTTGCTATAAATGGACTTCAGAACTTAGAACAAAAATCATTAGAGAAGCTGGCTTACCCATTTCATTTGGACTAGCACATAATAAGACTATTTCTAAAATGGCTACTAATGAAGCCAAACCAAGTGGTCAGCTTAATATCCCATTCATGGGTACACAAGATTTTCTTAATCCATTATCTATCCAAAAGATACCGATGGTTGGTGACCAAACAGCAAAGAAGCTGAGATATATGGGACTGCATAAGATTGCTCAACTCATAGAAATCCCTGCAGAAATGATTGTACATGTACTGGGTAAAAACGGATTAAGCATCTGGAAAAAAGCACACGGAATAGATCATACCCCCGTTATACCCTTTCATGAAAGAAAGTCTATCTCTACAGAAAGTACTTTTAACTCAGATACCATTAATGTACATTACCTTAAGAACATGATCACTAGCATGATAGAGAATGTAAACTTTGATCTTAGAAAAGAACAAAAACTCTGTGCATGCTTAACTGTTAAACTCCGATATACCAATTTCGATACATATACTACCCAAATCAAATTCCCACATACCAGTAGTGATAGACTATTAGTAAAACATGCTCATGCCTTATTTGAAAAGCTCTACAATAAGAGAATGAGAGTAAGACTTATTGGCGTTAGATTAAGTGATTTGGCTGGTGGAGCTTATCAGATAGACTTATTTAATGATGATGAAAAACTCATTCATCTTACGCAAGCATTAGATCAGATTAAGAAACGATTTGGCAAAAATGCCATTGGAAGTGCCGCTGCATTGGGCCATACCATTAAACAATTCCATAATCGATTTAAAGGTTAGCATGTACTTAAACTGTCATAGCTATTATTCTTTAAGACATGGCGTATTATCGATTGATCAATTGATTTGGCAAGCAGAACAACTCCAAGTAAAAGCATTAGCTATTACCGAGACCAACTGTACTACTAGTATGTTAGACTTTTATAAAGCATGCAAAGTTAGAGACATCAAGCCTCTTATTGGTATAGACTTTAGAGATAACGATCATCAACAACTATACATTGGTATTGCTAAAAATGAAGAAGGCATACACGAACTAAATAGTATTATATCAGATAGTAATCTCAATCAAGTAGCATTGAATGAATATGCACCAGAATGTTCTAATTGCTTCTTTATTTATCCTTTTCCAAAATCACCCAAACAACTAAAAACTAAGGAATATATCGGCATCCATTATAGCGACTTACCTAAGCTCCGTCATCAGCAGATAAATCCAGATAAGTTAGTGGTACACCAGGCAGTTACATTTCTAGAACAGCAAACAGCAAACCTTGCCAAACAACAGACTGGCATAGATCTTAAAGAGCTACACTTACTACTTCGATCTATTGCTAGCAATAGTCTTATCTCTAAGTTACCTGCTCATCAGAAACCAAAAAAGGATGAACAATTCTTACCAATTAAAGAATTAGAAGAATGCTTTAAGCATTATCCTCAAATCTTACGCAATACACAACAACTCATTGATCAATGTGATGTTAAGATTGATTTCGAACACAAAAAGAATAAAGCACATTTCATTTCTCAATTGCAAGACACAGAGCAGTTAGATAAACTGACATGGCAAGGATTTGAGAAAAGATATGATAGCAATGACCAAAAAGCTATAGATAGAATTAATAATGAATTGAAAGTCATTAAAAAATTGCGATTTACCTCATACTTCTTAATTACATGGGATATTATTAGATACAGCAAATCGAAAGGCTTCTACCATGTAGGAAGAGGAAGTGGTGCTAATAGCGTGGTTGCTTATTGCCTGGGTAT
>JBELBA010000043.1:0-14435 GCA_042095635.1 Chitinophagales bacterium | reverse complement strand
TCTTTCGAAGCACCCTTTCTTTCGTTGGGGGATGCAAATATAGAACAGATTTCTACTTCTCCAAAACTATATCACACTTTTTTTCAATTATTTCATCTTTATACACACCCATCAAATATAAAACTACCTTTGTATCAAGGGTTTAGGACAAGAAATAATTAAAGTCGTTTTTTTGAAAAAAAGTTTAAAAAAGATTTTAACACCTATTATATTGTTGATTTCATTACTCAGAGATCTAAACTAAATACTATATATTTATATCTTGAGACACTACAAAAAAAACAATTCTAATGAGATTATATAAAGTTCTATTTATAAGTATTGCAATTTTAACTATCGCTTGTACGGACAATAACAAAGATAAAACAGGTGGTAAAATCAATTTATATGAAGTTGAAGCTTATAGATCTTTATTTCCTCATAATGCGATTGACGCAATAGGTGTTAAAGTAGTAAACCAAATATTTGAAGGCTTAGTAAAGTTCAATGAGCATACTTTAGAAATAGAACCAGCAATTGCAGCAAGCTGGGAAATATCAAATGAGAATACAACTTATACATTTAAGCTAAAAGAAGATATTAAGTTCCACCCTAATGAAATCTTCGAATCTGATGATCAGAGAAAGTTAACTGCAGATGATGTAATATTTAGTTTTAAACTATTGTGTACACATGGAAATAACAATAATGGGTTTCATACCACTTTTAAAGATTTAGTAAAAGGCGCAACAGAACATTATATTATGTCTGTAAATGATGAGTTTGATGGAAACTTAAAAGGTATTACTAAAATTGATAATTATACTATTCAAATTGACTTAGAACATCCTTCTCCTTATTTCCTTTATTCTTTAGCGCTTCCATTTTGTGCGATTATTCCTGAAATTGGATACAAATACTATAAAGAATCAGTATTAATAGGAACAGGTCCTTTTCAAGTAATAGATAAAGATTTAGATCAAATTACGCTAGAAAAAAACCAAGACTTCTATAGAAAAGATAAAAAAGGAAGAAAGCTTCCATATCTAGATCAGATTACTTTTCACTTTAATAAGTCCGTAACTGATCAAATTGTAGCATTCGCTAATGAAGACATCGATATCTTATATAAGATGAATGAGGAAAAATACACCAACAAATACACTGAGCTAAACTTGAACAGTAGTATTAACTTAAATAACCTTTCAACTCCATACATGGCAGTAAGTTATTGTGGGTTTAATCTACAAGACTCAATTTTAAAAAATAAACAACTAAGACAAGCCATTAACTATGCAATTGATGTTAGTGCAATTAGAACCGCAATTGCTGCTGCTAAAGAAAATGAAGATGCTAAGGTTAGTGGTATTACCCCAACTGCTTTTGAAAAATATAATACTAGCGAAATTGAAACTTATGCTATTGACGTAGATAAGGCCAAAACATTATTGGTTGAAGCTGGATATCCGAATGGTGAAGGAATCGATACTATAGAATTAGATATTAATAAAGGACGTGGTAATAACTTAATCATTGCAGAAAATATTCAAACTCAATTAAAGGAGAACTTAAATATCGATGTTAAAGTTAACGTCATGCCTTTCAGTGATAAGATTGATAAATCTAAATCTGGAGCATCTTCTTTCTTTAAAGCTGGATGGATTGCAGATTATCCTCATCCTCAAAACTTCTTAAGTTTATTTTATGGTAGAGACGTACCTAGCAAAGAAGAAGATTGGGACTCTTATCCAAATACGACTAGATATAAGAATCCAGAATTTGATAAATTATATGAGAAAGCAATGCGTGTGCCATTAGCAGAAACTTATGCTTATTTACAAGAAGCTGAAAAAATATTAATGGATGACGCACCTGCCATTATCTTATGGTATGGTAAGAATCAAATTCTTACTAATGCAAAAGTGCAAAACTACCCTATGAATGTAATGGGTTATATTGATTACTCTAAAGTATGGTTAAAGAAATAAGCCTTTATAAACCTGAAGTGTTTTTTCAGCCATCGATAAATAACTAAAGTTTTCTGCTTGTTGTTTTGCCCTAAGAAGCAATTGATTAGCTAAAGAAGGATCTTTAATAATTAGTTGAACGTGTTCTTTAAGTTTGTTTTTATCTCCAACAGGTGCAACTAAGCCAGTTTCTTTATGGGTAACAATCTCTTTTATTCCTCCAGCATTGGTGCATACTACAGGAATACCTATAGCTTGTGCCATAATAATTGAAGAGCCTAGACCTTCCATTTTTGATGTAAATAAGAATACTTCAAAATCTTTTACTAAAGCTGAAACATCAGCTCTAAAACCTAATAAGCTAAAGTGCTGTTGGATTCCTAGCGCTGTAATCATAGATTCTATTTCTACACGTAAATCTCCATCCCCTATAATTACAAATTGATATTTCTCTCCATCCTTTAGTAAAGCATCTGCAGTCCTTATAAAAGTAGGCAAGTCTTTATGATCTGCAAAAGCAGCAACTGTTCCTATGATTTTTATATCTGTATCTAAATCTAACTCTTTACGCAGCTTTCCTTTTTCATATGCTTGCTTTATATCAGTAGAAGAGTAAATAGTGGTTACCTCAGCCTTAACTTTATCCTGAATAATTGATTTTATCGCATCCGAAACTGAAATGATCTGTTTTATATAATTATAATTATACTTCTTTAGAGACAAGACGGATTTACCAATTTCAAAATCTACTCTTCTATGGAGTACGATTGGAATCTTACTATTAATTAATCGATGTGCTACAACCAACATACTATGTGCATGACTATCATGAACATGAATAATGGATGGCTGAACTGATTTAAAAGCTTTAATTAATTGCTTTATATATGAAATACTTAATGATGCTTGCTTTAAAGCTGAAGTATATGAAATTGATGCTGTTTCACAATAAGCTTCCATTTTAGAATCTGAAGTACAAAATACATGCTGCGCAAGATTCATATCAAGCTCACTTAAACCTTTTACTAAATGAGCAATTTGTTGCTCACCGCCTCTCCATGTCTTTGCAGAAGAAACATGTAATATACTGATCGACTTATTCATGTAAGGCTTTTAATTTCTTATACTTTAAATAGGTAGCATAAGCAGAATACTTGCAAATTCTATAACCATTAATTCCATCAAGAAATCCAGCTTTTAATAAATATTGTTTGATAAATTTGATCATAGGATTAATATACTTCTTCCATTGATATCCTTTTACATCATCTTCAAACATTGCTTTTGCTGCTATAGTAGAAAAAGAATCTATGATATCTAAATGATGATCAACACTTTTAATACTATAATGTAATAGATCTCCTTTCAAATAACCAAGGTGACTACTTTCATGTAATCGAAACTCATCATGCGGATTTCTCCCTTGCCATTTTCCTTTCCTTCTATCCCAAAGTCTTAGTTTTCTATCTGGGTACCATCCACAATATTTAATCCATGATCCACAATAATTATTAAGCCTATTCATATAATAGGCATCTGTGTACCAATTTTCTTTAACCGATTTAATGGATGTAATCAAGCCTTCAGATAAAACTTCATCCGCATCAACAGATAATACATAATCATATAGAGCTTGATCAGCAGCAAAATTCTTTTGTTCTATATGACCTTTAAATTCATTTTGAATAAATCGAACATTAAATTCTTCGGCAATTGCTTTAGTGCGATCGACACTGTAAGAATCTACTATAAGAATCTCATCAGCGACTGAAGTTAAAGATTGCAAACATCTTGCTATGTTTTCTTCCTCGTTTAGTGTTATTATGACCGCTGATACCTTAATCATCAATAAGCTTTAAACGATGGAAATAATACAACATTACATTAAACATTATAAATAGGCTTAAGCCAATTTGATTTTCTATGGTTCCTTCTATCATAAAAGAACATATCATGATGATATTAAAGAGATAAAGCGGTAAGTCATTCTTAACAACAAAGAATGGCAAAAATGCAATTGCAATAAACAATACCCCTCCAAATATTCCAAAAGCTGTGAGATATCTTAAAAACTGATTATGTGGCATAATCCTCTGCTCAAGAGCAAAGCCTGGATATTGATCAATATAATTGTGCTCTATGACACTTTGCAAATCTCCAATACCCGTTCCAAACCAAAAATGCTCTTTAAAAGTTTGCCATCCTATTTTATAACTAACTATTCGTTTCGCATCAGAGTATACATCCACATCTTTAGCTCCCTTTAAATAAGATTGAGCATCATATAATGTATATTCTATCTTCTTAGAAATCGTTGGCACGAAATAACTGATTGAAGCAATAGACAGAACTAATAATAAACTACCTATCATTAATAACTTCCAATTTCGATTTTGTTTTACTTCGAATATTATCCAGCATAAAGCTGTGATATAGAAACACATCAATCCACTTCTAACAGCTAACACATGAAGCAATGCAAACAAATAGATACTTATAAATAGAAATACTTTAGCTTTCACTTTTGTCCATTGGTATAGATTCAAATATAATAATACCACTATGAGTATACTAAATCTAATATGATTGATTGGCGTAGTTAATACTTTCCCTTGGCTATATTTTATGATCACTTGCTCATAAGAACTGAATAGTTCTACCCATATAGGAATGCTGGAAGCAATTAATACTGCAGAAAACAACAAGACGATGCGCTTCAACCACTTTTCACCTTGTTCTACTTTAGGTATACTTACTAATGCAAAAGGTAATAGCAATAACGGAAGTTTCATTTTTAGTTTACCTAACCAAATTACAATATCAGTAGAATTAAAACCGCTAAATAGATGTATAGCAAAAATGAACATCCAAGCTATTAGCAATGGATGCTGTTTTAATTTAAAAAAGGTGGTTTTATAATTAGGAATGATTAATCCTAGTAAACCTATCAATATCATTCCAATACTTATTAAAGCCTTTGAATATAGTAATCCAATAAAGACAATAATTAAGAAGGATAGATTTAAGCTTGCTCTATTTTTTCGAATTAGCATCATTTCTTCTTCACCAAATATACGGCTAATAAGATTACGATACTACCAAGAATTTGATTCCAGATCAAATCTTCATCTAATAAAGTAACTCCCAAAATGATAGCAATGATTGGTATTAAATAAGTAATAGATGTAGCAAATACTACATTTGAAATATGAATTAACTTATTTAAAAGAATCAATCCAACCGCAGTTGCTAATACCCCTAAGCACATCATACTCCAAAATGCGATATAAAAATCATCTGAAGATATATCTATATGACTGTAATCTTCCCGAAAGAACATTAAAATAGCTATCGGCCCAATAATCATAAAAGATGCTGATGATATGGTAAGGGTATGCAAATGCTCCAACTTATGACTAATTACATTAGCCGACAAAGCATAACAAAGTGTCGCTAGAACAACCATGCCTAAATAGTAACTAGTTTCTATAGAACCATTAGGGTCATAAAAAATAATTAAGGTTCCTAAAAATCCAATCAGTATCCCTAACCATTTATACTTGGAAAACTGTTTCTTAAATAATAATCTTGAAAAAATAATGGTCCAAAGTGGTGTTAAAGCATTGAGCATTCCTGCTAAAAAACTAGGTATCTCTTGCTGAGCATAGGCAAACAGAAAAGAAGGCACTGCACTACCTATGAAACCTACAATGAAGAAATTAAATAAATCGGCTCGTTTAATCTCTTTCCATCTTATAATAGCAAATGGCAATAGAAATAAGAAAGAAACACTAATTCTTAAATAGGAGAGCTGAATGGGTGTAAAAACTAATAAGCTCTTTTTAATTAAGAGAAATGAAGCACCCCAAATAATAGTAAGTATAATTAATAAAAACCAAGCTAATGGACTAATCTCGTTACTACGAGACATTAATAGTTATTTAGTTGTTCCCAGATAATATCTTTCAATTCTGTTAAGCCTTTACCAGCAACACTTGAAATAAATACAGTAGGAACATCTTCTGGTAGATCTGATTTAAGCAACTCTGTTAATTCATCATCTAACATGTCTGACTTAGTAATTGCCAAAATGAAGTTCTTATATAGTAGTTCTGGATTATATAGTTTCAATTCATTGAGAAGTATACCGTATTCCTTCTTAATATCTCCAGCATCTGCTGGAACCATGAATAGGAGTAAACTGTTTCTTTCAATGTGTTTTAAGAAACGAAGACCTAAACCTTTTCCTTCATGTGCACCTTCAATGATCCCAGGAATATCTGCAACAATAAATGATTTATCATCTCTATAAGATACAATACCAAGATTAGGTGTTAATGTTGTAAATGGATAATTAGCAATTTCTGGTTTAGCGGCCGAAACCACAGATAAGAAAGTTGATTTACCTGCATTAGGGAATCCAACTAATCCAACGTCTGCTAATAACTTAAGTTCTAATACTTTCCACTCATCTTTTCCAGATTGTCCAGATTGAGCATATTCTGGTGTTTGATTTACAGAATTTTTAAAGTGACTGTTACCCAGACCACCTTTACCTCCGCTAACCAAGATCACTTCTTGTCCATGCTCCGATATTTCAACTTCTACTTCTCCAGATTCGAAATCCTTTGCAATGGTACCAATTGGAACTTCCAAGACAATATCATCTCCATCTGCACCAGTCATATTCTGACGAGCACCGTTTTCCCCACCTTTGGCAATAATGTGTTTTCTGTATTTAAGATGAAGTAAAGTCCATAATTGACTATTACCTCTTAGTATGATATGACCACCACGTCCTCCATCTCCACCATCAGGACCACCTTTAGCCGTTAACTTGTCCCTGTAGAAATGCGCAGAGCCGGCTCCACCGGCTCCTGATCTTGCGCAAAATTTTACGTAGTCTACAAAGTTAGTTTCCTTCACAGTCTATTGCTTAAGCTGTTACTGCTTCAATCTGAGCAGTTAATCTTGAAAATATTTCTTCAATACTTCCTTCACCAGCAATTTCTACGAACTTATCTTCTTTTGTATAAAAGTCTCCTACTACTGCAGTCTGATCCTTATATACATTAATTCTCTTTTCAATTACTTTAGGATCTGCATCATCCGGTCTTCCAGAAGTTGCACCTCTTTTTAATAATCTATCTTTTAATTCTGTATCAGTAACATTTAATGCTAATACAGCTGAGATAGACGTATTATGATTTGTTAATACACCATTTAATGCCTCAGCCTGAGCAACTGTTCTTGGAAACCCATCTAAGATTAATCCTTTAGAATCTTTGTTCTCTCCTAATTTATTATCGATCATTCCTATTACTACCTCATCTGGTACTAATAATCCTTGGTCCATAAAGTTCTTAGCTTCTAATCCTAATGCAGTTTTATTTGCAATCTCTGATCTTAATAAATCACCGGTAGAAATATGCACTAAACCATACTTCTGTACTAGCTTTTCTGCTTGAGTTCCTTTTCCACTTCCCGGAGGGCCAAATAAAATAATGTTTAACATAAGTTCATTTTTGTGCTGCAAAGTTACTATTAATTTAGATAGAATTAAAATTTCTTAACCTACAGAATTCTTTTTCAAAAGACATTTTTATGAAATTCACATTAGAGCATTAACCTTTCAATTATTATTACAAACCAAGGAATTAGATATTATTATGTTTAAACATATAAAAATAGGTGTAAAATCCTATCTGCAGAGCTTTAGATTCATTCAAGCTAATCAATTGTGGCACTTCTTTTTATTGCCAGCTGGTTTGTCTTTAACCTTAATAATAATAGGTCTGTATGCTTTGTTTATAGCATCAACTTGGATAAGTACTTCTATATTAGAACTAGTAGATTTAACTTCCTTACCAATTTGGCTCAGTTCTATCTTTGAATTACTGATTGGGTTTAGCTTGAGATTTATAGCTATTTGGTTATTAACCAGCATATTTAGATATATTATTCTAATCTTATTGGCCCCTGCATTAGCTTATGTAGCACAAAAAACGGAACAAAAGAATATTAATTACTCGAATCCTTTTTCCTTAAAACAATTCTTTAAAGATGTGGCAAGAGCTATTAGACTAGCTATTGAGAATGGTATGAAACAAATATTATTAATTATTGTGTTTAGTCTTTTAAGCCTTATACCAGGTTTTGGTATCATCTCATTAATATGCCTCATCTTAATAGAATCCTACTACTTAGGCTTTTCCATGTTAGATTATACTTTAGAGTTAAAGAAATACAATATTAACGAAACAAGGTCTTTTATAAATTCTCATCGTCCGATTGCGATTGTTAATGGATTGTTTTTTTATGGTATGTTATTAATCCCTATTTTTGGATGGATGGTTGGACCAATACTTGGAGTAGTAGCAGGAAATATCGCCATTAATAAAATCTTAGACAACAATGACGCAAGCCAAACTATATCTTATTCCTAACTTTTTAGAAGAGGATTCAATTCATGTTCTTCCATCTTACATTAAAGATGCCATACAAGAATGCGAACAATTTGTAGTTGAACATCCTAAAGTTGCCAGAAAATTA
Source organism: Chitinophagales bacterium (assembly GCA_042095635.1). GTDB lineage: Bacteria > Bacteroidota > Bacteroidia > Chitinophagales > CAJXBJ01 > JBELBA01. Next base: position 5,937 of record JBELBA010000043.1, on the reverse strand, counting down.
CTGATCGGTTTGGGGCTAAAGGATAAAATAAACACTACTGAATGGGCGCTTTTTGATAAAAAAGAAACAGACATGATGGTTTGGATGGATTTATTAAATCCAATCCTTGAAGGAAAAAGTATAGGAATTATTAGTGATGCTGGTTGTCCTGGTATCGCAGACCCGGGGGCAGAATTGGTTCATTTAGCACATGATATGGGTATACAAGTAGTTCCTTTAGTTGGACCTTCTTCAATCTATATGGGGTTAATGGCTAGTGGTATGAATGGCCAAAGTTTTACTTTTTGGGGCTATCTACCTATCGAATCTAAAGAAAGATCTAAAAGATTAAGGGAATTAGAGAAATTATCTAAACAATACAATCAGACACAGATCTTTATTGAGACACCTTATAGAAATGATCAAATGTTGCACGAAATTCTAAGGTCTTGCAATAATGAAACTCAACTATGCATAGCTAGTAACATCACTGCAAAAACAGAATTAATAAAAACTAGAACGATAGCTAGCTGGAAAAAGAACGGTTTACCTAATGTAAAGAAGATACCGACGGTATTCTATTTACTCGCATAGTTCTTACATAAATAAGATAGCTGATTACTTTAACTTCTCGTTGTTCTTATGACGATCCTTATCTCTTTTGGTCTTTTTATCAATATTATTCTGAATAGCCTCCGTTAAATCAATACCTGTTTGGTTTGCTAAACAAGTGACGATCCATAACACATCTGCTAACTCATCTGCAAGATTAACGTCTTCATCAGATTTTTTAAATGATTGTTCTCCATATTTTCTAGACATGATTCTAGCAACCTCCCCTACCTCTTCCATGAGAATAGCCGTGTTTGTTAGCTCATCAAAATATCTTACACCCACTGTCTTGATCCAGTGGTCTACCGTAGCTTGTAATTCCTCAACTGTCATGGTGTGAAGTTATGGAATTTTAAAATTGTATTCCAATAACTAAGCTATCATCTACTTGCTCTTCTGTCCCTCTCCAATCTTCAAAATCTTTAGCTAATGCATTCCCTTGTTCGAGCATATCAATAGACTGAATAGCTTTCAATTTATCTACTAACTGACTAACTAGCTTATTCAAAAACTCTTTTATTTGGGCAATATTTTTACGTATTAAACCTTAATTATTTTCAATTAGCAAAACAGCATAAAAAAATGCCCTACAAACCGAATTGCAGGGCATTGTATATAAATTAATTATAAATATTATGCTGTCTCTACAACACCAAGTTCTTTACCAATCTTGATAAATGCATTAATCGCTTTATCTAATTGTTCTTTAGAATGAGCTGCAGAAAGTTGCACTCTTATTCTGGCTTCACCTTTTGGTACAACTGGATAAAAGAATCCAATTACATAAATCCCTTCTTTCAGTAATTCGGAAGCAAACTTTTGTGCCAAAGGCGCATCATAAAGCATTACCGGAACAATTGGAGAATCTCCAGGTTTGATATCAAACCCAGCATTTAACATACTTGTTCTAAAATAGGAAGCATTCTCTTCTAAAGTATCTCTTAAATCTGTAGAGGAAGACAATAAGTCGAACACTTTATTTGCTGCACCAACTATTGATGGCGCTAAAGAATTAGAGAATAAATATGGTCTAGATCTTTGTCTAAGCATTTCAATAATCTCTTTTTTACCAGTAGTAAAACCACCCATTGAACCACCTAAAGCTTTCCCTAATGTTCCTGTAATGATATCTACTCTATCCATTACATTGCAATGCTCATGCGTTCCTCTACCTGTTTTTCCAATAAAACCTGCAGAATGACAATCATCTACCATTACAAGCGCATCATATTTATCTGCCAAATCACAGATTTGATCTAATAAAGCAATATCACCGTCCATTGAGAATACCCCATCAGTAACAATAATTCTAAACCTTTGTTCTTGACTATCTTTTAATGCTTGCTCTAATTCTTCCATATTAGAGTGTGCATATCTATATCTCTTAGCTTTACATAATCTAACACCATCAATAATTGAAGCATGATTTAATGCGTCAGATATAATTGCATCTTCTGCTCCTAATAAAGGTTCGAAAACACCTCCATTTGCATCAAAACAAGCAGCATAAAGAATAGTATCTTCTGTACCCATAAAATTAGCAATCTTATCTTCTAGCTCCTTATGAATATCCTGCGTTCCGCAAATGAATCTTACAGAAGACATTCCATATCCATGAGTATCCAAAGCATCTTTAGAGGATTGAATCACCTCTGGATGAGAGGATAAACCTAAGTAGTTATTTGCACAAAAAATAATTGGCTCTTCACCAGTAGTTAATTTTACTTCCGTTCCTTGAGGACCAGCAATAATTCTTTCCGCTTTAAATAAACCTGCCGAGTTGATTTCCTCCAATTCAGCTGTTAAATGTTCTTTTATTTTACCGTACATATATTTCTATTTCACAAAAAAGGCTCCGTAAACGGAGCCTTTAAGTTTATAATAAATTAGTATTAAACTAATCCTTGATCAATCATTGAATCAGCAACTTTTAGGAAACCAGCTACGTTAGCTCCTTTTACATAGTCAGTGAATCCATTTGTTGTTCCAAACTCAACACAAGCAGCATGAATATCATCCATAATCGTATTTAACTTAGCATCAACTTCTTCTCTTGTCCAATTATATCTTAATGAGTTTTGAGACATTTCTAAACCAGAAACAGCAACTCCGCCTGCATTAGAAGCTTTACCAGGAGCGAATAAAATCTTCGCTTCTAAGAATGCCTCAATAGCTTCAGGAGTAGATGGCATATTAGCTCCTTCAGAAACACATATACACCCGTTTGCTAATAATGCTTTTGCATCTTCTCCATTTAATTCGTTTTGTGTAGCACATGGTAGTGCAACATCAACTTTAACATTTTTCCAAGGAGTAGTACCAGCAACAAATTCAAATCCATCAAAATTATCTGCGATTTCTTTAACTCTACCTCTTCTTACATTTTTAAGATCCATTAAGAAATCTAAATGCTCAGAATGGAAACCATCTGGAGCATATACATATCCAGAAGAATCTGAAACAGTAACTACTTTACCACCCAAATGAATCACTTTTTCTAAAGCATACTGCGCAACATTTCCAGAACCTGAAATTGCAACAGTCTTGCCTTTAAATGAATCATTTTTAGTAGCTAACATATTTTTAGCGAAGTATACATTACCATAACCAGTTGCTTCGGGTCTAATTAAAGAACCACCCCAGTTAGCACCTTTACCAGTTAAGATACCAGTAAATTCATTTCTAATTCTTTTATATTGACCAAACATGAATCCGATCTCTCTTCCTCCTACACCGATATCACCAGCAGGAACATCTGTATTAGGTCCAATATGTCTACATAACTCTGTCATAAAAGATTGACAGAATTTCATTACTTCATTGTCTGTTTTTCCTTTAGGGTTGAAATCAGAACCACCTTTACCACCACCCATAGGTAATGTTGTTAAAGAGTTTTTGAAAACTTGCTCGAAAGCTAAGAACTTAAGAATTCCTAAGTTTACTGAAGGATGAAATCTTAAACCACCTTTATAAGGTCCTATAGCAGAATTCATTTCAATTCTAAACCCTCTGTTCACTTGAACTTCACCTTTGTCATCTAACCAAGGCACTCTGAACATTACTACTCTTTCTGGCTCTGCGATTCTGTCTAAAATCTTTGCCGATTTATATTTTGGGTTTTCCTCAATAAAAGGAATTACTGCTTCTGCAACTTCGTGTACAGCTTGTAAGAATTCTTTCTCTCCTGGATTCTTAGCTTCAACTTTTGCCATAAAAGCATCAATCTCTGCTTGATAATTTTTGACTGCTGTTTCCATAATATTTATAGTTAATTGTTTTAATCAATTTTTGAGTGTCCAAATATAAAGAATATCTGCACAATTTAATAACCCAAGTTATATACTATTCTTAAACAAAATAAAGATAAGCCATTACAAAGGGGACGGCCCCCATCAATGCATCAAACCTATCTAACACACCGCCGTGCCCTGGTATTACATTACCAGAATCTTTTACACCATAATATCGCTTATACATCGACTCTAATAAGTCTCCAATTGCGCCGAAAATAATAGAAATCAGACCTACAAAAAACCAATCTATTTTGCTTAATTCTTCAAAGAAAATTGGATTTACTAGAACTGCAATTATTAAAGCTACAAGACCTCCTCCAATACTCCCTTCCCATGTTTTATTTGGAGAGATTCTTTCAAATAATTTAGTCTTACCAATCTGCTTACCAATTAAATAAGCAAAAGTATCATTGGCCCATATGACTATCAAGATCCCTAATAATAGCATCGGATTAAATTTTTGTACAAAAAAGAACATCGCGCCAAATGGTAACCAAACATAAAATTGTCCTAATATAGGTGTGAGCCATTTTCCTTCAAATAAGTTGGTCTTATTTGCAAAAAGTTGGAAAATTAATGCGCCATAGACAACTACTCCTAAAAGAATTATGATGCTACTTAAGTCATCATAATCCTGACCAATAAATACAGATTGATTAGCAATAGATCCCGCCAAAAAGCTGGGAGCTATAACCATGGAAACATTAATTCTTCCACCTCTTCTGATCATTCTTTCTATTTCGAACGAACCGATTACAGCCACTAATCCAAAAAATGTTCCTGCTACGAATTTTCCTAAATATAAAGCACCTATAAATACAGCAATAAATATTCCTCCAAATAGGGCCCTTTTTACCAAATTACTCATGTTCTAATTCTGTTTGATTAAACTGCTTTTTGAAAAGTATAATTAAGCTTATTGCAATGGATGTAAATAGGAGAAATGTGGCCCAATTTACTTCAATACTTTCAGTGGTATTTAGATCAATATCGATCATATCATTTTGGTACATAATAGCTACAATAATTGTAATCCCATTATGTAAGGCATGAGCAATAATAGGATACCAAAGATTCTTAGAATAGAAATATAGATATCCAAAAACTGCACCTAAGCCCATCCTTGCAATAGAACCTTCAAATTCCATGTGGATGACAGAAAATATTAATGCTGCAGACCAAATAGCAAGATGAGGATTTTTAAAAAATCGTTTTAGACCTTTTTGTATCACACCCCTAAATAATATCTCTTCAGTGATCCCTGCCATAATTGCCATCACAAATAAATTGAATGCGATATTAGGAATTCCTTCCAAGCTTAAAAACGCTTCAATGACTTTATTCATTTGAACCGTATTAGCTTCCATTATTTTGGAAATACCCAACATTCTTGTCCATTCAGTAGACTTATATATAAACGGATTAACAGTAATTATTATTAATGGTAAGAACATTAATGCCTTATAGGAACTTAAAGATTTTAAATTTAGATAAGTATTAAATGGTTGTTTTAAAACAAACTTTAAGTACAACCATGTTGGTAAAATGAAGGTAACAATAGAAGCAAAAAATTGTGTTAATCTTGCAGCTTGCACTTTATTACTTGAGCTTATTTCAGAAATATTAGTCAACTCATTAATAGGAATACCAAATAACAAACCTACTATTCCTGCTGCTAACATACCACCTATTAGAGAACAACCTATTGCAATCAAAAAGAAGGCAATAAACTTCATAAATGTAGTTGTTTCACTTTCTGATGTAGTATTTGTCATGATTAAAGGACCTTTTTTAGTAAATTTGGTTTGCAAATTAAGCATTTAGAAATAGATGGTAAAGATCGGAGACATAGAACTGGGAGAATTCCCTCTACTTTTAGCACCAATGGAAGACGTAAGCGATCCTCCATTTAGAGCAGTGTGTAAAAAGAATGGAGCTGATATGATGTATACAGAATTTATTTCTTCTGATGCTCTAATTAGAGACGCGGATAAATCTGTACAAAAGTTAGATATCTACGATCAAGAAAGACCGATTGGTATTCAAATATTTG
>JBELBA010000042.1:2324-14579 GCA_042095635.1 Chitinophagales bacterium | reverse complement strand
AAAGCCCCAATCTTTCAATTGAGGCTTTCCTAATATATCTATTTCCAATGTTGTTTAAGGCAATAACCTTCCATACATTCTTGGGAATGGGATCGATTCTCTCACGTGCTTTATACCAGTCATCCAAGAAACGAATCTTTCTAAACCAATTCCAAAACCTGCATGAGGCACAGAACCATACCTTCTAAGATCCAAATACCATTCGAAAGCTTCCATTGGTAAATCGTGTTCAACGATCTTTTTCTTTAAAACATCTATATCTGTTTCTCTTTCTGCTCCACCGATAATTTCTCCATATCCTTCAGGCGCTAATACATCCACACCTTTAACGAAGTTGGCATCCCCTTCTACTTCTTTCATGTAGAAAGCTTTGATTGGTGTTGGCCAGTTGTATACCATAACTGGTGCATCAAATAACTTTGTAAGTACTGTTTCATCAGAACCTCCAAAATCTTCCCCTTCTTTAAAGTTCTTAGCAGACTCCATCCATTGTGGTAAGTTCACTAATACTTCTTCATGGGCTTTATTATCTTGATTCAATGTTTCTACTTTATTCTTGAAGAAATTCATTTTTCCTTTCTTGATCCCTCCTTTAGCTATAATCACTTCCTTCTCTGCAATCTCTGCATCGTTTTCAGCGATCTTCGCTTTTCGATCTTCAATCTCTTGCTCTAATAATTTAATAGCGTTCTTTCCATTAACATCTTTTTCTCCTTTTAGTATCTTCACTGCTTCTGTATAAGTCATTCTTGGGAAAGGATTAACTACCTTCTCCAAGATTGTAGTATCTCTTTCCAAGATTGCTAATTCCGCTTTATTCTTTTCTAAAACATTCCCAACCAAGAATCTTAAAAACTTCTCAATTAAGTCCATGTTCATCTCGTTAGTATAATAAGCCATTTCAGGTTCTATCATCCAAAACTCAGAAAGATGTCTTCTTGTTTTAGATTTCTCTGCTCTAAACGTTGGTCCGAAAGTATAAATCTTACCCATAGCCATAGCCATGGCTTCACCATATAACTGACCAGACTGAGATAAATAGGCAGGATCTCCATAGAAATCTGTTTGAAATAAATCCGTTGTTCCTTCACAAGCATTACCTGTAAAAATCGGTGCATCCATTTGAACAAATCCTTGCTCTTGGAAGAACTGATGCATAGAGAAAATAATGGTGTTCCTTACTTGCATAGTTGCCCACTGCTTTCTAGATCTCAACCATAAATGTCTTTTATCCATTAAGAAATCTACTCCATGCTCTTTCTTAGCAATTGGATATTCTTCAGAATAAGCAACTATCTCAGCCTCTGAAACTTGAATTTCGTAACCACCAATTTGTCTTTCATCTTCTACTACATTACCCGTAATAATAATAGATGTTTCTAAACCTGCTTTTGAAACTGCATTAAATTGATCTTCTTTTACATTATCAGCAGCAACTACAGCCTGACAATAACCAGAACCATCTCTCATAACTACAAATTCTAATCCTTTTCCAGACCTTCTATTAGAAACCCATCCCTTAATGGTTACTTCATCACCTACGTGATTTTTTAAGTTTCTTATATCAACCGTTTGTACAGCAGTGTTTACAGACATAACTATTGTTTTATTTTGACGTAAATTCTTTTACTTTCTGATATTTGGCATCCTTTTTGAGATAAAGCCAATTATCTTTACAAAAATAAGATTAATTTCGGCTTAATTAGCACTTACCATTGACTTTTAGCCGATTACAACAAAAATACTTTTATGCATCAACAAAAACTGAGTCAAAGCTTACAGCAAAAATTGACACCTCAACAAATCCAGGTGATCAAATTGTTGCAAGTACCTACTGCTCAGTTAGACCAACGTATAAAAGATGAATTAGAAGACAATCCGGCATTAGAAGAAGGGCATGATAACGCTTCTTCTGAAAGTGATGATATCGATAATAACCAAGAAGAGTTAATACAGGATGATATTGATGTAACAGATTATTTAGCAGAAGACGATTATGAATCTTACAACTATTATCAAAGTGGAAGTGCAGAAGAAACGCCTTTTGGATTTGGACTAAAATCGGATGATACTTTTCATGACCACCTAATAAAGCAACTTGGTTTTAGAAAGTTTAACGAACAAGATCAGATCCTAGCAGAACACTTGATAGGTATGATTGAAGAAGATGGTTATCTAAGAAGACCATTGATTTCGATAAATGATGATTTAGCTTTTAGCAAGAATATTTATTCTAGCGTAGAAGAGCTAGAAAGTATCTTAACTAGAATTCAGGATTTTGAACCTGCCGGGATTGGAGCAAGAGACTTAAGAGAATGTTTATTAATACAAATACTTAAAAACGAATCTGGTACAAGAAGTGTTGAAGATGCGGAAATGATCATCGATAAATACTTTGATGAATTCAGTAAAAAGAAATACGATCAGCTGCAAAAAAGAATGAAGATGGATGAAAATGACCTGAAAATGGCATTAGATGAAATCTTAAATCTAAACCCTAAACCAGGAAATATATTTACCTCAGAAGGCAGTGGTTTCAATGCCTATGTGATTCCTGATTACTTAATAAAAAATGAGGATGGCGATCTTATTATTTCATTAAATGGTAAAAACGCACCAGAATTAAGAATCTCTAACGATTATCAAAACATGTTGCAAGGTTATGCAGCTTCCAAAACTAAAAGTACTGAACAGAAAAACGCAGTTAGTTTCATTAAACAAAAGATCGATGCAGCAAAATGGTTTATTGATGCAATAAGACAAAGACAAGAGACCATGCTTTCTATTATGGATGCTATCATTGGAAAACAATATCAATACTTTCTAACTAACGATCCATCAGATCTTAAACCAATGATATTAAAAGACATTGCAAAAGTAACTGGCTTTGATATCTCTACTATTTCCAGAATAACAAGCAACAAATATGTGCAAACAGAGTTTGGTACCTTTTTACTTAAAGATCTATTTACAGAAAAAATGACTACTGATACTGGAGACGAAATCTCTGCAAACGAGATCAAATCTGCACTACAGGAATTATGTGATAATGAGGATAAGAAAAAACCCTTGTCGGATCAAAAATTAACTGATCTACTTAACGAAAAAGGTTTTAATATTGCACGTAGAACTGTTGCCAAATACAGAGAACAATTAAACTTTCCTGTGGCACGATTAAGAAAAGAAATCTAAATGAACAAATTAGCCAGTTTCATATCCTATTTATTTCATCCACTATTTGTACCCTTATATCTAGGATTTCTTATACTAAACAGTCAGTATATATTGATACATGGTAGTGATTTATTGATTCTTAAGTTATTGGTTAAGCTCTCGATCTACTTTGTTCCTGCCATTGGCTTTGCAGCTATTTACATGTTCTTACTTAAGCAATTCGGTATTATTAACAGTTTCAAAATGAAGACAAAGCAAGAACGAAAAATCCCATTGCTATTCATTTTCTTATTGTTTGGCTATATAGGTTATGAGATATTAGTCAATGGATATGAACATAAATCCTTTGCTTTGATATTCTTAATAGCGAGCTTTTCTATGTTCTTTGCATTAATCATCAATTTTAGATTTAAGATTAGTTTGCATAGTATAGGAATGGCTGCAGCAACTGGTTATATCTATATGCTTATGCCTTACGCGAAGTTTAACTTAATGCCAGTATTTATTGTCTCATTAATTCTAACAGGAATTGTGGGTTCGGCAAGACTTGTTCTTTCTTCACACTCTCCTATCCAGGTATACATGGGATTTCTATTAGGATGGAATGTAAGCACATTTACTTTCTTGCTAATATATTAGGTTGGGGTTGAGGGGCTTTTTAAGTATCTTAGTTCTAACAAAATCTAATCTATTATGTACAATACAATTTTACTAGAAAAAGCTAATGGTGTAGGGACTATAACATTAAATAGACCTGATGTGTACAATGCAATCAATGACGAAATTAGTTTCGAATTACAGGCTGCATTGAAGGACGTAGCTAAAGACCCAGAAGTTAGAGTTGTTGTATTTACAGCTGCTGGAGAAAAAGCATTTTGTTCTGGACAAGATTTAAAAGCTGATAGAGGAGAAGAAATTGATTTTCAAAAATCCTTAAAGCAACGATATAATCCTATTGTTAAACTAATGAGAAACATGCCAAAACCTATTATCTGTAGGTTAAACGGTGTAGCGGCAGGAGCAGGATGTTCTTTTGCATTAGCTTCAGACATCATTGTTGCAGCAGATCATTCATCATTAATAGAAGTCTTCGTAAATATTGGATTAGTATTAGATTCTGGATCATCTTATTTCTTACCAAGATTAGTAGGAACACAAAAAGCATTTGAATTAGCAACTACTGGTAGAAAAGTTAAAGCACAAGAAGCTTTAGAATTAGGAATGGTAAGTAAAGTCGTTCCTTTAGCAGAATTAGATGCTGCTGTAAAAGAATATACGGACTTCTATGCAACAGCGCCAACTAAGGCTATTGGCCTAATGAAGAAGATGCTGAATAAGTCTGGTAATGCTAACTTGGAAGAAATGCTAGAATACGAGATGTATGCGCAAACTATCGCAGGTGCTAGTAAAGATTACACAGAGGGTGTAACAGCATTCAAAGAAAAAAGACGCCCAATGTTTGTAGGTGAATAACTTCACTTTTATTAAACAACCATAGCCACTACTTTAGACTTATTATTAAATCAGAATAAGTCTAAAATGAGAAAAATAGGTAAATTTTTATTCGCCACTTTAATAGGTTCTGCTATCATGATCACTTCTTGTGAAGAAGGTAATATGGTAGACGAAACAAATGAATCTGACTCAACAACTGTTGACTCTACGCATATTGATTCTAAATTGTAAGTACAATAAACGCTGATCCTTTAACAGTTGAAAGAAGCAAAGAAGAAGTAGCGACTTCTGCGAGAACATTCTCTTATAATACTGATCATATGATTGAAAAAATCACATTAACAGGTGATGCTATGATTACTAGAAAAGATACTTTAAGCTGTTCTGCTGGAATTTTAACTTCTGTTGAATCTTAAAAACAAAGCAAGGACAATTATCTAGTGTATTTATTAAGGAATAATTGTAATTGAAATAAGATAAATTAGGAGAGCATTTTTTTAAATGCCTCTTTTATTTTCCTAAATTTAAATACAAGAAAAGAGACAAGATGAAGAACACCATATTAATTTTCGCTTTATGTTTATTTACCTTAGTGCAGGCTCAGTCTAATTCTAAGTTTGGTGAAGAGGCTATTAAAATGATTAAATTGAGTGGTGGCGAACACAGCTTTAATATTGTACTTGAAGAAATCGTCTCTAATGCTAAAGAGTTTAGACCAGATATCCCTGAAGAAACTTGGAAAGAAATTGAAATAGAGTTAAAGCAATTAGACAAAAAAGAGCTTTACGATATTTTGATTCCTATCTATGAAAGACATTTTACCATAGAAGAAATTAAGGAGATCAATCTCTTTTTAGATACTACAGCAGGAAAAAAGTTTGCTTCTAAATTACCAGTCTTAACGACTGAATCTATGCAAGCAGGAAAAATTTGGGGAATAACTATAGCAAAAAAAATATCGCATCGATTAAAAGAGAAAGGATACTAAATCTTGGCATCTCCCGCTCTTAGGGCGTATATCTTTTCTCTTCCTGGCATTGGATTAAGATAAACAAAAGTAATCTCGTTAGCGATGTAATAACCTAATCTATCTTGCCTAGCAAAGTCGGTACTGTAAGTAATATTTACATTCTTATATCCAATGCCTAACACAGGACCAATAGACCTAGCGGCATTCATATTAAACCCTGCTAAAAAGGCGTATTTTCTGTTATACCAGTAATCTAATATTAATCTAGTTTTCAGCTGAGCACTATTACCTTGTAAAGAGAATAAAGCATCAGCTTTAATAAATGCTTTGGTTCCTACAAACCAATAAATAATGCTAGTGTTAAAGTGATGTCTAGCCTTTAATCTAGATTGATTTATACTTGTTACGGCTTCTTTAACAGGAATCGTGTTAAACATTCCATAACCAAAATTAAAGTTGACAATTGGCTTCTTGTAAGAAGAGTCTGCAAAGGTATATAGCAAACCAATGTTCATCGTAGGATATCCGAAAGATTCTTTGGCAAAACGTTCGCCGTTATCGATTGTTGGATCAAAACCATTTTGTGTAATCTGTCTATCGAAAGAGAAATTATCTAATAAAGCAATCCTACTTGCAAATCCATTCTGCAAACCAATACTTAAGAATTTATGTTTGTGTTTCTTCTTCTCTAGTAATTTATGATATCCTAATGATATAGAATATTGCCTTAATTCAATTCTGTCTTGGGTATAAGCTCTATCATTTACCGCATAAGCACCATAAGATATCCTATCTCGTCTTTTACCTTTTCTTCTAATCGATTTATCTACCGTAATCATAGAAGTATTATAAGGCAAACCAAAATCAGCATACTGAACCCTCTGATTTAAAGTTGTTCTGACAACACCTAAATAGTTACCCGTAATTGCAGGGTTAATCATAATGGTAGTATTAGAAAATTGAGAAAATACAACGTCCTGCGCTTTAAGCTGAATACCAAGAAATATTAATAATATGACGATTATTCTTTTCATCATCTTACTAATGAAACTTTTCCTTTCTTGATAAACTCGGAATAATCTAAATAAGAACCATATACAACATAAGCATAAATACCCGCTCCCATATCCTTGCCATTATAGGTTCCATCCCATCCATCTAATTTATCTGTAGATGTAAATATTACTTTTTCCCATCTATCATAAATGATAAGATTTACTCTAAACTCTCCACCCATCCTTACATAAAACACATCATTCTTGTCATCTCCATTGGGTGTAAATGCAGTAGGCAAATATGGACCCCATACAGAGTCAATAAAAGTGATATTAAATGTATCAACGACAATACAACCACCTTGACTACTATCTGTTATTATACTTCCAATATAAGAGATGGAATGAGACACATCAGCAGCATAAGTTATAAATGTTTCGGGGTTATCTAAAAACTCAGTAGTATTGATCGTTTTGGTAGAAATTATTCCACTTCTATTTACATCTGCTCCTAAATCAATATCTGAAGGTCTATAAATCGAAGTATCTTCTGCAAACTTCAATGTTGGTTTCATATATTGAACTACAAGCGTATCACGGAATGAACCGCACTCATTAACTACATTAAGTAATATTCTAGCAAATCTATTAGCCATTGCAGAACTATCTAAAGTTAAAGTTACAGCAGCTTCATCTGTATTTGATAAAATAGAGCTTACTGGGTAAACACCCCAACTTATACTTCCAACATTTTTAGCACTTAATTCAATAACATCAGTACAGACAAAAGTAGAATCTAATTCTAAAGTATCATGCAGGAATATTCTTGCCTCATTAGAATCTGGATTGAGACAGGGGTCTCCTTGTGCAAATGATAATGACAAGCAGCAGATTAAAGTAATCAAAAGTGAAGTCTTCATATTTATTTTTAATGCCTTCATCTTCTTATACGTCACCTAGCTTGTTCAGTAATACCCTAAAATTCTTAGGCATGTCTATCTTATTAGTCAATGTTGCTCTTGTTTCAGGGTGCTCAAATGCTAAAAAATAAGAATGCAAAGTTAGACTATTCATTAAGGGACGCTCTTGTGCACCCTTACCTAATCTATAGTTTCTCTTAATACTAGATAAATAAATCGCTTCATTTTCTCCATACAATGAATCAATAGCAAGTGGATGACCAATACCAGCAAAATGCACTCTAATTTGATGCATTCGTCCCGTATGTAAAGTAATATCTAATAAAGTATATCTGCTAAATGTATCGATAACTTCATAAGAAGTATGAGAAGGCTTACCGCCTTTTAGATCTACAACGGTCTTAGAAGCATTTGATTTAATAGTTAAAGGTAATTCAATATCGCCTTTATCTTCTTTTAAGCGTCCATTTACTAAAGCATAGTACTTCTTAATTACTGTTCTTTGTTGAAATTGTTGATTAAGTTTTTGATGAGCCACTGCATTTTTTGCAAATACAACCAAACCAGACGTAGCCTTATCTAAACGATGAACAATAAATATATCTTGCTTAATATAAGTTTCTAATAGCACTTTTAGATTAGTATTTACACCTGCACGGTCCGGTATAACTAATAAGTTAGCTGGTTTATTGACCACGATTAAGTGATCATCTTCAAATACAATATGATTTTTAATCTTAAATTTCACAGAAGTCTAAGAAAGGTCTTTTGCATTGAATAATAAGGACTTAAAGTTTTTTTATTCGAACGATCTATCTATCGCTTGTACGAATAAGTATACATCCTCAAATGAGTTATACAGAGGAGCAGGTGCCAATCTAATTACATTTGGCTCCCTAAAGTCTACAATAACGTTTTGCTCCATAATCTTTCTATGTATCTCTTTTCCATTACCAGCAACAGACATAGACAACTGAGCGCCTCTATCTTTTTGATTTTCAGGAGTAATAATCTTAAATCGATTATCTCCATTGATATCATTTATTAAAAAATTTAAATACCCAGTTAGCAGATCTCTTTTACCAACTAATGCGTCCATCCCTGCTTCATCGAATATCTCTAAAGAAGCCTTTAATGGCGCCATAGCAAATACCTGCGCATTAGATAATTGCCATCCTTCTGCACCTCTTTGTGGTTTAAAACCGGGTTCCATCATAAAGCGACTTTCCTCTTCATATCCCCACCAACCAGCAAATCTAGGTAAATCTGGATTGTTGGCATGTCTTTCGTGTACGAAACATCCTCCAGGTCCTCCAGGTCCAGAATTAAGATACTTATAAGTACACCATACTGCGAAGTCTGGTCCCCAGTCATGTAATCTTAATCTTATATTTCCTGCAGCATGCGCCAAGTCGAAACCAACTATAGCACCAACTTCATGTCCTTTCTTTGTGATAGCTTCCAAATCGTAAAACTGACCAGTATAGTAATTTACACCGCCAATCATTACTAATGCGAGCTCATCTTTATTCGATTCAATTGTAGCTAATATATCTTCTGTTCTTAAGGTATCTTCCCCTTCCCTAGGAACTAATTCAATTAAAGATTCCTCGTAATCGTATCCATGAAATTTAATTTGACTTTCAACTGCATAGTAATCTGAGGGAAACGCACCACCCTCAATGATAATTTTATAACGCTGTTTTGTTGGTCTATAGAAACTAACCATCATTAAATGAAGATTAGTTGTTAAAGTATTAAAAACAACTACTTCATCTTTTTTAGCGCCAACAACTTTAGCCATTTTATCTGTAAAGAATTTGTGATAATGAAACCAAGGATTTTTTCCATCAAAATGTCCTTCAACACCCAAATTTGCCCAATCTTCTAATTCGACATTGATATGCTCCCTTACAGACTTAGGTTGTAATCCTAAAGAGTTACCGCAAAAATACAATTGCTTTTTTCCATTGATTACAGGAAAATGAAATTGATCTCTATATTTTGCTAATGGATCGCTATGATCCATCTCTTTTGCAAATGCTAAACTGTTTTCAAAATTTACTAAAGTTTCCATATCACTTTTTCTTTATTAAGATCCTAAATCATCAAATTCTAATACATGTCTAGTGTATTTAAATTCAGAGTTAAGGTCTTTAAACCACAGATAATTTTTATCTAATCTAGTTATTTCCCAATGCTTCTCGACATAAATGCTTCCATCTGAATATCTAACTATTACATCAATATATTTTTTATCATCAGAGAAAGACCATTGAGCTATTTCGTAGTCTTGTAAGGTCTCCATTATTCTAACCCTAAGCAAACCATCATAAGTTGTCCCTGAAGTTTCAACAAATGTAATTAACTCATCTTGTCCATTTAATACTTCTACTAAATCATAAGTTATTTCTAACTCAAGAGATGTAGAACTAACTGTAGTATCTGGTGATGCAAAATCACTAAAGACTAAACCTTCTATTTCACTTTGATGACTTACTTCGTATAACAACCAATCATCAACCAATCTTTTTTTAGCCGATTTAAATGTTAGCCCTTTATTGCTTTCATATTTCGAACAACCAGCAATAAATAGTCCAAAAGATAGCATTAATAATACTTTAAGGCTTCTCCATAATTGCGTTACACTTGTTACAAGTTCTGTGTTCTTCCGAGTCATAATATTCCTTCATTAAAGGTGGTAGCTGATGTACGATATTTTCTAAGAAAAAATACTTTTCGAATAACTTTTCGTTACATTTTTCACAATACCATTGGAATCCATCCGTATCTCCTTCCACTCTAACCTTTTCAATTACAAGCCCAACAGTATTTGCTGGTCTTTGAGGAGAATGAGGAACTTTACCTGGTAATAAGAACATTTCACCTTCCTTAATATGCACTTCTTCCGGCTTACCTTCTTCATTGATAATATTTAACCAAATATCTCCTTCTAATTGATAAAACAATTCTTCTGTTTCATTGTAATGATAATCCTTACGGATATTAGGTCCTGCAACCACCATTACTATGAAATTACCAGCTTCTTTATAAATTGTTTTGTTCCCTACAGGTGGTTTCAGTTCATGTCTATGATCATCAATCCACTTACTTAAATTAAAAGGTGCAGTAAAACTCATTTGATATATTTTTAATTATTAGTATTAATGTCTATTGAAATTACAATTTAGTTTATCAAAAAACAAAATTACCGTAATCAACTTTACAAATTTAATAAAATAGATGTAGCGTTTTTAATAATATTGTAATAATTATGGAATAGAACCTAAAATTTAAACCTTTCATTTAAGTAGTTTTATTCTTTTCGCTGTTCTGGTGTTTTAATTAACTTTAAAACATGAACCATTATATAGTAAAATACACCTTAGATATAGGAACTAAAGATAAATCTACTAGATGGACTTTAATCCGGTTATTAGATAGAAATATTAAGAAAGGTGTTCAGAATTATTATGGTAAGGCAGTGAGCCGGGCTACCAAAATTGAAGCCAAGTGGGATCAGATAATTGTTTACTGTGATGAAGACTGCAGCGAAATATTAGCACATACTGCTGGTATTTCTAATTTCAAGCAAGTTATTCAACATGACTATATCAGTCTAGAAGAAATGGCAAAAACAGCTGCCGAATTCTTTCTTCCAATTATGAAAGGAAAAAGATTTGCAGTAAGATGTAAAAGAGAAAAAAGAAAATTTCCCATCAAGCGCAGAGAAGTAGAAGTTAGTATTGGAAACCTATTATATGAAGAAGGAACGGTAGATTTAACAAAACCTGAAGTACTTTGTTTTGTGCAAGTTGATCCAAAAAACTTTTATTTAGGTGGTGAAGAAGTTAAAGGTATTGGAGGATTTCCGGTAGGATCACAAGTCAATGCACTAACATTAATATCAGGTGGCTTTAACTCTCCAGTTGCCACATGGATGATGTATAAGAATGGAATTGACCAAGACTTTATCTATTTCGATTTAGGTGGAGATGTACAGAGAGAATGCATATTAGAATCTTGTAAACATCTAAAGTCTAAATATGGATTCGGTTCTAAAGGAAATCTGAATATGATCAATTTCCTACCGGTTATGGATACAATTTCTAAAGCGCCAATGCCTTTTCAGAACATGATATTAAAGTATTCCTTTTATCAGGTTTCTACTATGCTTGCTAATGAATTAAAGATTCCTGTTTTAGTAACAGGAGAATCCTTAGGCCAAGTATCTACGCAGACTTTAAAGAATCTAGCAGTATTAGATCAACAAACCCCATTATTAATTCTGAGACCTTTATCTAATATGGATAAAATGGAGATGATTGATATCTCTAGAATCATTAAAACATATGATTTAGCTTATAAAGGAAAAGAACAATGTATTAACCCTGTTAAAGGTGATGTAACAGGAACAAATACTAAGAGGTTTAATAAAGCACTATATTCTGTTAAAGAAGAATTAGATGAGATCTTAGTAAAGGTCTTTGAACAAAGAGAGACTTTTGATCCTATGACATTGGAAGGTCCAAAATAAAGAATCACTGAAGTTCCAGACGAATTTAAAGTTATTGATATTAGAGCTGAAAAAGACTTTAAAATTCATCATTTAAAAGATGCTGAAAACATTCCTTTCTAAAGCGCTATGGTAGAATTCTATCATTGGGATCAGAAAGAGAAATATTTCTTGGTTTACTATGTTGGCTCTCCATCTGCTATACTAGCAAATACCATGCAAATA
>JBELBA010000042.1:0-2224 GCA_042095635.1 Chitinophagales bacterium | reverse complement strand
CTTGGTTTACTATGTTGGCTCTCCATCTGCTATACTAGCAAATACCATGCAAATACCATGCAAATAGAAGGATTTGAAGTCCAGATAATGAGTGGTGGTATGGATGAGATTAGTTAACAAATAGTGGATAACTACAAAGCCTACATACCAGTATATTTTAATGAATATTCTAAATTTGAAGGACATTAAAATTTACGCTAAATGAAACAGTATTTAGACTTATTAGATCACATCGTTACCAAAGGGACTCAAAAAGGAGATAGAACTGGTACAGGAACTATTTCAACTTTCGGATATCAAATGCGTTTTGACTTATCAGAAGGTTTTCCAATGTTAACAACTAAAAAACTCCACTTAAGATCAATCATTCATGAACTTTTATGGTTTATTGCTGGTGATACTAATATCAAATACTTAAAAGATAACGGCGTAAGAATATGGGATGAATGGGCAGATGAAAACGGAGACCTTGGACCTGTATATGGTTATCAATGGAGATCTTGGCCAGCGCCTAACGGACAGACTGTAGATCAATTAAAAGATCTAGTAAATCAGATTAAAACTAATCCGAATTCTAGAAGACATATTATCACAGCATGGAACCCAGCAGATATCCCAAATATGGCTTTACCTCCATGTCACTGTTTATTTCAATTCTATGTGGCAGATGGTAAATTGTCATGTCAATTATATCAAAGAAGTGCCGACACTTTCTTAGGAGTACCTTTCAATATTGCATCTTATGCCTTAATGACACATATGATGGCACAAGTTTGTGATTTAGAAGTAGGTGAATTCATTCATTCTTTTGGCGATGTTCATTTATATAATAATCACTTAGAGCAAACTCAAGAACAATTATCTAGAACTCCTAGAAAGCTTCCTAAGTTGAAAATAAATCCAAACGTGAAAAATATTTTCGATTTCAAGTTTGAAGATTTTGAAATCGTTGATTACGATCCAATGCCTCACATTAAAGCAGCAGTATCAGTATAATGATCAAGTCATTAATCGTAGCAAAAGCCGAGAATAATGTCATTGGTAAAGACAATGATATGTGTTGGCATCTTCCTAGAGAATTTAAGCACTTTAAAGCAGAGACTATAGGTTGTCCTGTTATCATGGGAAGAAAGAACTTTGAATCGCTTCCTATAAAGCCACTTCCTAAAAGAACTAATATAATTGTTTCTAGAAATGAGTCTTATGAGGTCATAAATGGTTGTGTATTGACCAATTCTATTGAAAAAGGAATAGAAGTTGCTGCTAAAGAAGATGCTGAAAAGGTATTTATTATTGGTGGAGGTCAAATATATAAACAAGCTATCGAGTCAGATTTATTAGATGAAATGATTATCACTACAGTGCATGATTCTTTCGAAGGTGATGCATTCTTTCCGGACTTTGATGCTTCAAATTGGAAAATCACTAAAGAACAATTTTACGACAAAGACGAAAAAAATGCACATGATTATACTATTAGATGGTATGAACGTGTAAATTAGTCCTATGAAAATTGGAATAGTTTGTTATCCTACTTTCGGAGGATCTGGAATTGTAGCTACAGAATTAGGAATGGCCTTAGCTGAAAATGACCATGAGGTTCATTTCATTACTTTTACACAACCAGTAAGATTGAAGAGCTTTAACACTAATATCTGTTATCATGAAGTTAGTGTAGCCAAATACGATTTATTCCAATACCCACCTTACGAGATTGCTTTGGCAAGTAAAATTGTAGATGTTGCAATCTATGAAAAATTAGACATCATACATGTGCACTATGCTATACCACATGCTTCTGCAGCTTATATGGCAAAGCAAATATTAGAAAATAAAGGAATCAAACTTCCTATTGTAACCACCCTTCACGGAACAGATATAACTTTAGTTGGTAAAGATGCTTCTTATTCTCCGGTAGTTGAATTCTCTATCAATCAGTCTGATGTCGTTACTGCAGTATCAAGAAGTCTAAGACAAGATACTTTTAAGCATTTCGATATCAAACAAGACATAGAAGTCATTCCTAACTTTATCGACTTCAATAGATTTAAGCATTTAGAGAAAGATCACTTTAAAAAAGCAATTTGCCCTAATGGCGAAAAGTTAGTTATACATGTATCTAACTTTAGACCTGTAAAAAGAGTGCAAGATACAGTCCATGCATTTAATCTAATTAGACAGCAGATGCCAGCTAAACTATTATTAGTTGGAGATGGACCAGACA
>JBELBA010000041.1:0-14733 GCA_042095635.1 Chitinophagales bacterium | reverse complement strand
CGCCGTTAAGTGCCCCTTTTCCTAATATTCTAGAACCTAATACTACAGGATATAAATCATTAGCTATAATAGAAGCCATCGAAGGAATTAACTTAGGGGTATATTGATAATCAGGATGAACCATGATTATAATATCCCCACCAAGTTCTAAAGCTTTGTTGTAGCAGGTTTTTTGATTCCCACCATAGCCTTTATTCTTTTCATGCTTAATAACATGTTTAATGCCAATAGACTTAGCTAACTCAACTGTATTATCAGGACTATTATCGTCTACTAATACCACTTCGTCTACAATATCAAAAGATTGAATCTCTTGAAAGGTCATGGCTAGTGTTTTTTCTGCTTTGTAAGCAGGAAGTACTACAATAACTTTTCGTCCCTGAATCATCTTACATCATCGTTGGAAGTAAATAGAATACTACCCAAACTAAGAATAACACAGGTAACAATATTGGTAAAGAATACTTCACTACATAAGCAGCAAAAGCAGGCATCTTAATTCCAGATTGCTCTGCAATAGATTTTACCATAAAGTTAGGTGCATTACCTATATATGTCATCGCTCCAAAGAAGACAGCAGCTACCGAGATAGCACCTAAAGAAACCATTGTAGTGGGATCAGAAGCAAATGTTATAACATCTACTTTAGAACCTAAGTCTAAATCATTCTTAGCCATTGCAGCAGATAAGAAGTTCAAATAGGTAGGTGCATTATCTAATACTCCAGAAAGTGCACCAGTTGCCCAGTATAATAAGTTATCAGTAATCATTTCTCTCCCTTCAGGAGATTTAGCAAATGTTCCTATTAATTGCAAAGCTGGCATCATGGTACCAAATATTCCAATGAATATATAAGCAACCTCCTTAATCGGCTCAAAGTCAAACTCATTCCCTTTTAAACATTCTTCATCCGAATATCTAAACGCAAAATAAGTTGTAGCTAACATTATTAACTCTCTTATGTAAGAGATCTTATCACCTTCATAAGGGATATAAGGTACCCATTCCATTACATTTGGATCAATAAATACAGCAGCAATTGTTATCGCTAACCATATTAAATTCTTAAGCCCTTTAACTGTAATTTTTCCAGAGTATGCTGCTTTATCTTCTTCCTCTTTCTTAATGCTTTTACTATCAACTATAAAGAAGATGATGGATAGAATTACAATACCAAATATCCATTGCATCCAAAGATTTTCCATTGTCCAGAAGAAGTCTACACCTTTAAGAAAACCTAAGAATAACGGAGGATCTCCAATCGGTGTTAATGACCCACCAACGTTAGATACCATAAAAATGAAGAATACAATATGGAAAGGTTTAATTCTATTTTCATTCAATCTAATGAATGGTCTAATTAATAGCATAGAAGCACCAGTTGTTCCTATTACGTTAGAAATTACTGCTCCAAAAATCAATAATATAACATTCGCCAATGGTCTACCTGGCTTATCAACTTTTATTAGAATACCTCCGGATGCAACAAATAATGCAGCTAATAGACAGATAAATGAAGCATACTCTGCTAATGCATGCACAGGATGATGAACATCATGTAATCCGAAGATATAATAAGATGCAACTCCAAATCCTAAGATTAATGCAACTTTAGGATAATGATGGTGCCAAAAGTGCGCATAAAATAGTGGACCAGTAGCGATCATTAATAACAATAATACAAATGGAATTACCGACCATGCTGCAGGTTCTGCATGCGCATGAGCATCAAGATCTGCATGACCTTCATCTCCATGGGTATCTGCTGCAGGTTCATCATCTTTAGCATGACTACTATCAGGATTTAGAGCACCACCATCAGTTGGGTCATCTGTAGAATTAAAAAAGACGATACTATGACTAGCACCGTCTTTTGTAATTGTGTATGTTGAATTATCTTTTGATGTATTAGCTAAAACTTCATTTCCTGAAATTAGACCTATTGTTATAGAAAGACCTAATGCTAATACTTTAAAATAATTGATCATTGTTTTCATTCCTTAATTTTTGCGATTAAGGAACGAATTTAATGAATTTCTAGCTCTTCTAGTGATTTTCCTAAAGAAGTATTTGCAATATTTGTCAATTCATGGCTATCAGCGTGCGAGCGCTCTAAAGCTTTTCTAATAACACTAGATACATCCTCAAAAATTGCTTTATCTGTTACCTCTACATCTTTCTGCATTAAGTAAGCAAATACTCTTGCCATACCACAGTTTGCAATGAAATCCGGGATATAAGAAATTTTATTATCAACTACTTCAGCAGTTGGACCAAATAAGAAATCATCATCGAAGAAAGGAACATTAGCTCCTGCAGACATTGTTTCTAATCCAGCATTAATTAATCTATCTACTTGCTTATCAGTTAATAATTTAGATGCTGCAGCAGGAATAAAGATATCTGCATTAGTATCCCAAATTCTATCATTCACTTCCTCAAAAGAAAGCATATTATCGTAAACTAATTTGTTACCATCCTTGTTTAAGAATAACTGTCTAGTCGCTTCATAATCCAATCCTTCTTCAGAAATGAATCCTCCAACTCTATCAATAACACCTACTAATTTTGCACCAGCTTGTGTTAAATAGAAAGCAGCAGCAGAACCAACATTACCCCATCCTTGAACAATTACTTTCTTTCCTGTAAGATCTTGACCTTTATATAAATCATAGAAATGTCTAACTGACTCGGATACACCCCAACCAGTAATCATATCTGCTACATTCCATTCTTTATTTACATCAGGAGAGTAATTAGGATTTTCCAATACTTTAACTACACCTACTCTCAATTGACCAATCAATTTCATTTTTTCATGATCTTTTAAAGAAAAATGTCCATTAACAACACCCTCTTGAGGATGCCATAATCCATAAGACTCCGTAATTGGAATAACATCCTTTACTTCATCAACATTTAAATCACCACCAGTACCATAGTAATTCTTTAAAATTGGATAAGCCGCTTTATACCATCTTTTTAATACATCATCTTTTCTAGGATCATTAGGATCAAAGTTAATTCCAGATTTAGCTCCACCAATCGCAGGTCCGGATACTGTAAACTTAATCTCCATCGTTTTGGCTAAAGACTCCACTTCTTCTCTATCTAAACCTTTTCTCATTCTAGTTCCACCGCCAGCGGCACCACCTCTTAAAGAGTTAATAACAATCCAACCTTTTGCATCAGTTTCTCTATCAGCCCATTCAAAAACGACTTCAGGTGATTTCGACTTAAACTTTTGTAATCCTTCTCGCATACTTAACTTTTGTGAAATCTCTAACATAATCTTGCTTTTATTATAAGTTTTAATAGTAAATCTTCTTAATATTTTTAAATCTACAATTATTTTCTTTTTAATCCACAAAATCATCAATAAATAATAAAATTATTTACAATAAAGATAAGAAATAGCATTCAGTATTGCGAGTATTACAATTTATATGTCTAACTATTAATGTTCGTTATTAATTAGAGTATTATCCATCTATTTGTTAATTTGCGCTATATATCTTATATTTGAGTAACAAAATTAAAGGGGACCCATTGGTCCCCTATTTTATTGCTTAAGATTTTGACTTTAGAAATGCATTCATATATTCAAAAATTATTAGATGAGGTTTTAGAAGACAGAACTTATTTTGTTGTCGAAATCAATATATCTGAAGCTAAGAAGCGAATTGAAATATTCTTAGATGATGAAAATGTAAATGTACCTATCAGCGAAATTGCAAAGATGAGTAGGTGGATGTTGAACAAGATGGAAGAAGATCAGCACCCATCTAATGATTATGTGCTAGAAGTTTCATCACCAGGAATTGGTACTCCACTAACAGATAAACGTCAATATAAAAAAAACGTGGATCGATATTTGGAAATCAAACATGATGAAACATTAAGCACAGGAAGAATGATTTCATTTGATGGTGACAACATTAAGATGGAAGCAGAGCGACCGAAGAAAAGCAATAAAAAACAGATGGAGAAATATGAAATAAATATAGCTTTTGATAGTGTTATTGAAAGTAAAGTTGTAGTTAAATTTTAGATTAGTAATAAATAATTATAGATATGAATGCTGAAGAATTAATTGATTCGTTTTCGGAGTTCAAAGAATTCAAGAAAATTGACAGACCAACAATGATGAAAGTGTTGGAAGACGTTTTCAGAACTTTATTAAGAAAGAAGTATGGTACGGATGATGGCTTTGATATCATTATCAATACAGACAACGGAGATTTAGAGATCTGGAGAACTAGAGAGATTGTTGAAAATGGTGAAGTTGAAGATCCATTTACTGAGATCTCTCATGCTGATGCACAATTGATTGAAGAAGATTTCGAAATTGGTGAAGAAGCAATTGAACAAGTTGAGGTTGATTTCTTTGGAAGAAGAGCCATCTTAGCTGCTAGACAAACTTTAATGTCTAGAATCAACGAGATCGAGAAAGAAGATGTTTTCACAAAATACAAAGACAGAATCGGAGAAATTGTTTCTGGTGAAGTTTACCAAGTTTGGAAGAGAGAAGTATTACTTTTAGATGATGAAAATAATGAGTTAATCTTACCAAAAAGTGATCAAATCAAAACAGATTACTTCAAGAAAGGTGACGTAGTTAGAGGTGTTGTATCTAGAGTTGATATGAGACATGGTTCTCCAATCATTATTGTTTCAAGAACAGATCAAGCTTTCTTAGCTCGTTTATTAGAGCAAGAAGTTCCTGAGATCTTCGATGGTCTAATTGCTATTAAGAAGATTGTTAGAGAACCAGGTGAAAGAGCAAAAGTTGCTGTTGAATCTTATGACGACAGAATTGATCCAGTTGGGGCATGTGTTGGTATGAAAGGTTCTAGAATTCATGGAATTGTAAGAGAGTTAAAAAATGAGAACATTGATATTATCAATTACACATCTAATACTAGCTTATTAATCCAAAGAGCATTATCTCCAGCACAAATCAATCAAATCGATTTAGACCAAGAAAAGAACGGAGCATCAGTATACTTAAATCCTGATCAAGTTTCTTTAGCAATTGGTAAAGGTGGATTAAATATCAAATTAGCATCTAAATTAACTGATTTCGAAATCGATGTATTTAGAGATGTTGATGAAGATGAATATGATATCGATTTAGACGAGTTTGCTGATGAAATTGAAGACTGGATCTTAGATGTTCTTAAGGGAATCGGTTGTGATACAGCGAAATCTGTATTAGATCTTTCTCGTGAAGAATTAATTAGAAGAACGGACTTAGAAGAAGAAACTGTAGCTGAACTAGTGAAAGTTTTAGCTTCTGAATTTGAGAATTAACAATAGAAGGGGGATAAGTATCCCCCTTTTCCTTTGTAATAAGGGATATAGCCTATATATTTAGGTAGAAATTAAGTAAGAATAAACCGAAAAAGGATTTATTAATATGGCTGAAAAGGCAAAATCGGTAAGATTATTAAAGGCAGCAAAAGAATTGAACATTGGTACTTCTACCATTACTTCATTCTTAGAAGACAAAGGTTTTAAGGTAGACAATAAGCCTACTGCCAAACTTTCTGAAGAAATGTATGACGTTCTTTTAAGAGAGTTTGCAGATGAAAAACTGATTAAAGAGAAAGCTGAACAAGTTGAGCTAGGTAAGACGATCAAAGAAGCTGCAAAGCAAGTAGAAGAAGATAAAGAAGCTGCTGCTGTTGCTGCTGCTGCTGCTGCCGCTGCTGCCGCTAAAGTTGAAGTTGAAGAACCAAAAGAAGAAGAAAAAGTGAGTCCAAAGGCCGAAACGCTTAAAGGACCTAAAATTCTTGGTAAGATTGACTTAAATGTAACTTCTAAAAAGAAAGAAAAGAAGAAGGAAGAACCAGTTGCAAAAACTGAGAAACCGATTAAAGAAGAAAAGCCTGCTCCGGTTGCTAAGAAAGAAGAAGCAACTGCTCCTAAAAAAGAGGAAAAGCCTGTTGTTGCTAAAGAAGAGCCAAAAGATGCTGCTGAACCAGCATCTAAAAAAGATGAAGTTGAAAAGCATAAAACTTCTTTCAAATCCCTAGAAGGTCCAAAAATTATGGGTAAAATTGATTTACCTGTAGAGCAGAAGAAAAAGAAATTAGTTGCTTCTTCATCTGATGACGCTTCAAAAACGAAGAAGAAAAGAAAGAAGATTAAAGTTAATCCTGATAAAGTTCAAGGGGATAAAAAACCTGCTAATACTGGAGGTGGAGATAAAAGACAAGGCGGTAACGACAGAAGAGCTCCTGGAAACGATAGAAGAAAGAAGGTTAACAAAAAAGAAGCTACTGCTTCCATGAAGGCTACTTTAGCCAAAATGGAAAATAAGAAAAATAGAAAAGCTAAACGTCTTAAAAAAGCGGATGGTGAAGGTGAAGAAGAATTGATGGAAGAAAACATCATTCAAGTAACTGAATTTTCAACTGTAAGTGATATTTCAGCTTTAATGGATGTTTCTGTTACACAGATCATCACAGCATGTATGAATTTAGGTGTAATGGTTTCTATGAACCAAAGATTAGATGCTGAAATCATTGAATTAGTATGTGAGGAGTTCGGTTTTGAGGTGAAATTCATTGACGTTAAAGAGGCAGAAGAAGAAGAAGAAGAAGAAGAAGACGATCCAAAAGATTTAGAAGGAAGAGCTCCTATCGTTACAATCATGGGACACGTTGATCACGGTAAAACTTCTTTACTAGATTATATCAGAAAAGAAAATGTAATCGCTGGTGAAGCCGGTGGTATTACACAGCATATTGGAGCATACTCTGTTACATTAGATAAAGGACAAGAAATTACTTTCTTAGACACTCCAGGTCACGAAGCATTTACTGCAATGAGAGCTAGAGGTGCTAAAGTTACAGATATCGCAGTGATAGTAATTGCGGCGGATGATGCAATAATGCCTCAAACTAAAGAAGCCATCGCTCATGCTCAAGCAGCAGGTGTATCGATGATCTTCGCAATCAACAAAATAGATAAAGACGGAGCTAACCCTGATAAGATTAGAGAGCAATTAGCAAGTATGGATTTATTAGTTGAAGATTGGGGAGGTAAATTCCAATGTCAAGAAATCTCTGCAAAGAAAGGATTAAATATTGAGGAGTTATTAGAGAAGATCTTATTAGAAGCTGAAATGCTAGAATTAAAAGCTAATCCAAATAAACCTGGTGTTGGTACCATCATTGAAGCATCTTTAGATAAAGGTAAAGGTTATGTTACTACATTATTAGTACAAGCTGGTACTTTAAAAGTTGGAGATTGTGTTGTTGCTGGAGCCAATTACGGTAAGGTAAAAGCTATTTCTAACGAGAGAGGAACGAGAATACAGAAAGCTGGGCCTTCTCACTCGGCAGTGGTACTTGGATTTAGTGGAGCTCCTACATCAGGTGATAGGTTTAAAGTCTATCCTGATGAGAACGAAGCTAAAGAAGTAGCAAATAAGAGAGCACAAATTATTAGAGAGCAAGGAATCAGAACTTCTAAACATATCACATTAGATGAAATTGGTAGAAGATTAGCATTAGGTAACTTCCATGAGCTTAACATTATCGTTAAAGCTGATGTGGATGGGTCTGTAGAAGCAGTATGTGATTCATTACAAAAACTTTCTAATGATGAAGTACAAATCAATGTTATCCATAAAGGTGTAGGTCAAATATCTGAATAAGATATCTTATTAGCCTCTGCTTCTGATGCATTAGTGATTGCCTTCCAGGTAAGACCTTCAGCATCAGCTAAACAATTAGCAGAACAAGAGAATATTGAGATTAAGATGTACTCTATTATCTACCAAGCAATTGAAGAAATCAAATTAGCAATTGAAGGTTTATTAGAACCAACTCAAGAAGAGAAAATCACTGCTAACGTTGAAATAATGGAAATATTTAAAGTATCTAAGGTTGGTACAATTGCAGGTTGTCTAGTGCAGTCTGGTAAGATCTTTAGAAATCATAATATCAGAATCATTAGAGATGGTATCGTAATCCATGATGGTGAATTAGCTTCATTAAAGCGTTATAAAGATGATATTAAGGAAGTACCAGCAGGTATGGAATGTGGATTGAATATTAAAGGATTTAATGATATACAAGCAGGTGATATCGTTGAAGGATATGAAATCGTAGAAATTAAGAGAAAACTATAATCAGTTATAGTTAATACTATAAAAAAAGCCCTTCGATAATCGAAGGGCTTTTTTTTATTTATAATCTAGAATATTAATTTGTTCATCACAATGATCAAATTCTTTTAGATCATTGGATGCAATAATAATGATTCTTTCTTTTTTAATTTTAGCTAATTCTGATTGATACCATGCTATTCCATCTTCATCAAGATTCATGGTAGGCTCATCAAATAGGAGCACTTCCACATCAGCATAGAAATTTAATGCTAATTTGACTCTTTGCTTCATACCAGAAGAAAATAAGCTAATTGCCTTATTCCTATGAGGTGTTAAACCTATCCGTTCTATCATGTCCTCGATAGAATACAGAGATTTTTTAAACTTGAAATTAAATTTGAAGAATTCTAATAATGTTAATTCTTCCAATACTTCTGTGTAAGGTGCAACAATACTAAAATGTAAATGGGTCTGGTCTATATGAACCTTCTTTCCATCCTTCAACCATTTTACATTACCTTCTGTTGGCGTGATGTAATGAATTAGATTTTTAACTAAAGTAGATTTACCACTGCCATTAGCACCTAATATAGCATATGATTTACCTGCAACAAACTCACAGGTCAAACCTTTGTATACTGCTTGATAATTATAACGCTTGGAAAGATTTTCAACCTTAATTTTCATTCTTCGGATTAAATCCTTTCATAATACCTCTTCTGGAATCTCTAATGAATCTAATGATCTCATCACGCTCTTCAGAAGCAGGGAAATCTGCCTCAATAATATCTAAGGCATGTGAAGTATTGTTATCTCTTAAATAAAGTATTCTATATAAATCTTGAATATGATTTATTACATCAGCATTAAATCCTCTTCTTCTTAATCCTACAGAGTTAATTCCAGAATAAGAAAGCGGTTCTCTTGCAGCTTTTACATAAGGTGGAACATCCTTTCTAACCAGTGATCCACCTGCAACAAAAGCATGTTTTCCAATATTAACGAATTGGTGTATCGCAGTCATTCCACCTATAATGGCAAAATCATCAATCATAATGTGTCCAGCTAAATTAACAGCATTAGAAAGAATACAACTTTTACCAATTAAGCAATCATGCGCAACATGCACATATGCCATTAAAAGGCAATTATCACCTATCAAAGTTTTTAACCTATCTCTTGTTCCTTTATTTATAGTTACACATTCTCTAATGGTAACATTGTTACCAATAAAAGTCTCTGTGTATTCACCATCATATTTTAAATCTTGAGGAATCGCTGAAATAACAGCTCCAGGAAAGATTTTACAATTTCTACCAATCCTTGCACCATCTAAAATAGTTACATTAGGACCTATCCAGGTTCCTTCACCAATCTGTACATCTTCTGCGATATAAGAGAAAGGCTCAATAACCACATGTCTAGCTATCTTGGCATCTGGATGAACAAATGCTTTTTCGTAGGAAGCCATTTGATTAGGCATCAGATCTCTTAACAATTTGAGCCATTAAATATGCTTCACTTACAACTTTGTTTCCTACGTAGGCTTTACCAGACATCTCCACTATCCCTCTTCTAACTGGTCCCAGTAACTCTAATTTAAATAACAAAGTGTCTCCAGGGACTACTTTAGCTTTAAATCTAGTCTTATCAATTTTTAAGAAATAAGTATCATAATTTTCAGGATCTGGCACCGTATTTAAAATCATAATACCTCCTGTCTGTGCCATTGCTTCAATCTGAAGTACACCTGGCATTACAGGATTTCCTGGGAAATGCCCATTAAAAAACTCTTCGTTTCTTGTTACATTTTTTAATCCAACGATATGATTCTCAGAAATCTCTATAATCTTATCTACCAGCAAGAATGGATACCTATGTGGTAATAATTTTGTGATTTCAGTTGAATCAAATACAGGCTCAACATTTGGATCGAATGTTGGCGCCATTTCCATTTTCTTTGTTTCTTTCATAGCTGTTTTAATTATTTTCGCAAACTCAACGTTTGCCTCATGTCCTGGTCTTTTTGCAATAATATGTGCCTTAATGGGCGTTCCAACTAAAGATAAATCACCGATAACATCTAGCAATTTATGCCTTGCTGGCTCATTTTCAAACTTTAAATCAACATTATTTAAATAACCACCCTCTTTTACTTCAACAACTTCTTTATTAAATAATCCAGCTATGTGTTGTAATTTATCAACGCTGGTGTTCTTATCTGCAAATACTATTGCATTTTCTAAATCTCCTCCTTTTACCAAATTAGCCTGATGTAAGGCTTCTAATTCATTAAAGAAACAAAACGTTCTACATGAAGCAATTTGATCTGAAAAGTCAGATAAGTTGTCTAATGATGCGTGTTGTTCGCTTAGTAAGTCGGTTTCGTAATCTATCATCACGCTCACCTTAAATACATCAGCAGGCTCTGCTATTAGCTCTATACCTTTAGATTCATCTTTATATACTAAACGCTTTTTAAGATGGTGTATTTTCTTTTTATCTCCTAAATCTTTCAATCCTGCTGTTCTTAAAGCAATGATATGCTGTTTTGAACTTCCATCTAAGATGGGTACTTCAGGTCCATCCAATTCAATCATCACATTATCAATACCTAAGCCAGTTAATGCTGCTAAAGTATGCTCAACAGTAGCAACTTTAACACCATTCTCCTCTAGTGTAGTCCCTCTAGAAACATCTGTAACTTTAAATACATCTGCTTCTATAATAGGTTGCCCTTCAACATCGACACGCTTAAATTTAACTCCGTGGTTGGCAGGAGCAGGATGGAAAACCATAGTCACTTGGTGCCCGGTATGTAAACCAATACCCTTTAATTTGGCACTTTTTTCTATAGTTTTCTGATTATCAATCATTATTTAGTGTTTGAAGCTTCCTCAAGCGCTTTAAGTCTCTTGTAAATATCAGGTAATTGCTTGTAAACTAAAAATGATTTCTTGTTTTCATTATGAGGAATAGCAGGAGAACCCGACCAAATCCCTGCTTCTGTTGTTCCTTTAGCAATTCCACTTTGAGCTGCAATCATAGTTCCATCAGCCATTTCAATATGACCAATAAATCCTACTTGTCCTCCAATCATACAATTCTTACCTAATTTCGTACTTCCTGATATTCCAGTCTGTGCTGCAATAACTGTATGCGCTCCAATAACAACATTATGTGCTACCTGGATTAAATTATCCAACTTGACACCCTTCTTTATAATTGTAGACCCCAGTGTAGCTCTGTCGATACTACAATTAGAACCTATTTCTACTTGATCTTCAATAACTACATTTCCTATCTGTGGAACTTTATCATAGGTTCCATCTGCATTAGCAAAACCAAATCCATCTGAACCAATTACGGTTCCTGCATGTATCCTTACATTAGCTCCTATCTCGCAATCATGATAAACATGAACACCAGCAAATAAAGTTGAATTAACACCAACTATTACATCGTTAGAAACTGTACTATTAGCATGAATTCTCACATTTTCTCCAATGTTAGCATTTGAACCAATATATACATTTGGGCCAATGAAAGCACCTTCTGCAATGATTGCACTTTCTTCAATAACGGCAGATGGATGAATCTGAGCCTCAGGGATAATTTCTTTATTATACAATGCTAAAACTTTAGCAAAACTCTTATACGGATTTTCAACTCTTAATAGAGATAATCCTTCTCTAGCGCTTACTTCTAATTCGGTAGAAACGACAAGAAGTGAACATTTAGTTTGGTCAATAAAGGAGATGTATTTAGGATTTGCAATAAAACTTATGTTGCCTTTTTGAGCTTCCTCAATCTTGGCTGGACTACTAATTTCAACATCAGTATCTCCCTCAATTTTACCACCCAATTTGTTCGCTAATTCTAAAGCTGAAAAATGCATCAATGTTAAGTTTTAGACCATCCTAGGATAACAAATATAGTACTTTTTTACTGGTCTAGATAATATAGAAGTATTAAACTGATCCGATGCATCGATGACGTCTAAGACCTCTCCTTCTGGAGTTAAAATATTAATATTAGCCTCTTCTTCATTATAAACTCTATTGGCACTTAAACCCGTGAAGACAATGTAATTCACTTCAGTATCATCCAATTTTAATTGTGCTTTTGTTTGTGCTTTTATCTCTTCAATTTCAGCTTCCTTAAAAGGCCTATTGCTCATTTTGATCGTTAATAATTGACGATTGATAATTGTGCGACATAAATGTGCTAAAACCTTATCATTAGCATAACACCATTCTTTCATGCACGTCATCATATCATCATCATCCAACTTCATAAATTGCTCCAAACCTTCGTCATTTGTAGTGAATAAATTAAAATCAACTGCTCTCTTTAAGAAATAAGATAAACCTGAAGTCAGAAATAGATCGTGCCCATTTCTAATCAATTTTTTGGCTCTAAGTAAGACTTGTAACAATGTATTTTCACTGATAATAACATTCTTATGCAGGTATACTTGCCAATACATCAACCTTCTAGCAATTAGGAAGTTTTCAATACTGTAGATCCCTTTTTGTTCGATGGCTAACACATCGTCTTTAACATTTAAAATATTAATAATTCTGTCTACTCCTACCACTCCTTCTGCAACGCCAGTAAAAAAGCTATCTCTATGCAAATAATCTAAGCGATCTAAATCTAATTGAGAACTGATTAATTGATGAAAGAATTTTCGTTCATATCTATCGGTAAAAATTTCAATAGCCAAATCTAAGCGACCATAAAAATCCCTATTTAATTTATCCATCACCAACAAAGAAATATCTTCATGATGAACATTTTCAACAATATTATATTCTAAGGCATGTGAAAAAGGTCCATGACCAATATCGTGCAATAAAATAGCTACACATGCAGCCTCTTGTTCTTCATCACTTATTTCAACACCTTTAGTTCTAAGCACATTAATACTTTTTAGCATTAAATGAACAGTACCTAATGTGTGCTGAAATCGAGTATGATTAGCGCCGGGATAGACCAAGTTGGTTAAACCCAATTGTTTAATTCTTCGCAATCTTTGGAAGTATGGATGTTTAACAATTTCGAACACCAATCCTTCAGGAATATTTACAAATCCATAAATAGGGTCATTAAATATAATATTAGAGGATTTCAGCGTTATAGATTTAGTTTACTAATTTTACGTAATAATAATAAAAACGGAATGAATAGCATTAAGTTACTTTGGGCAGACGATGAAATTGATTTATTAAAACCACAAATTCTATTCTTAAAGAATAAAGGATATGCAGTTACACCGGTTACCAATGGGCAAGATGCAGTTGATAAAATAGAGGCGGAATCTTTTGATATTGTTTTCTTAGACGAACAAATGCCTGGACTAAGTGGATTGGAAGCATTAGCAAAGATTAAAGCAATCAAACCACATACGCCTGTTGTTATGATCACAAAATCTGAAGAAGAAAATGTGATGGAAGATGCAATTGGGAGTAAAATTAGCGACTATCTAATTAAGCCAGTTAACCCTAACCAGATCTTACTTTCAATAAAAAAGTTATTGAAACAATCTGATCTTATTTCTGAAAAATCTACCTCAAATTATCAAAGAGCTTTTTCTCAAATCTCTATGGACTTAATGGATGTTGATAGTTTAGATGGTTGGAAAGAAATCTATAATAAATTAGTCTACTGGGAAATGGAATTAGAAAATTCTAATGATCCTAATATTGCAGAAATTCTTCAAATGCAGAAATCTGAAGCCAATAAAGCTTTTTCGAAATTTGTAAAGAATGATTATGAATCTATATTGAATGAATCATTAGAAAATGATGAATTTATTCTTTCTCATAACTTAATGAAAACTAAAATATTCCCAGAATTAGAGGATAACATTCCGGTATTTGTTGTTTTGATTGACAACTTAAGATATGATCAATGGAAAACGCTTTCTCCGATCATCAATAAATACTTCACGCAAGAAGAAGAAGATTTAATCTTAAGTATTATTCCTAGTACTACTCACTATTCTAGAAATTCAATTTTTGCTGGATTAATGCCTGCTGATATTGAAAAGAAGCACCCAGAATATTGGTTAAATGATGAAGATTCTGGCGGAAAAAATCAATATGAAGCAGAACTATTAGCAGCTCAATTAAAAAGAGCTGTTACTAAACCTGTGAAGTCATCATATCATAAAATATATGACTATGAGTTTGCAAAAAAAGTAAATAATAAGATTAATAATTTGTTACAAAATGACCTCAATATACTGGTCTATAATTTTGTAGACATGCTATCTCATGCAAGAACAGATGTTGATGTGATTAAGGAATTAGCGAATGATGAAAAAGCATACAGAAATGTAACAAAGTCTTGGTTTGAAAACTCACCTTTGTTAGACTTACTTAAAGAAATCTCGGAGAAGAAATGTAAAGTAATATTTATTACAGACCACGGAACAATAAGAGTTAAAGAACATATGAAAGTTATTGGTGATAAAGAAACCACTACCAACTTGAGATATAAGCATGGAAGGAATATGGATTATAATCCAAAACAAGTATTAGCAGCAACCAACCCTACGGATATTAAGCTACCTTCTCCTCATATAAATTCTAAATATATTTTAA
>JBELBA010000040.1:0-14843 GCA_042095635.1 Chitinophagales bacterium | reverse complement strand
TCCTCTACTTTTGGCCCAGCACCTTCAGCAATTTGAGACTTTAAAGTCTGAATCTCTAAAGCCTTAATTTCATTAGATTTAGATAATTGTAATAATTGCTCGTTCATTCCATTTACTACAGTATTTAAAGAGTCAATTAAAGTTTTATCAAAATTATCATTATACTTTAAGTTATTGATTGTAGCGTATAAAGAACCCAACTTTCTTTTCTGCACAGTTAATAAGTTATTCTTTTCAGTTAACTCATTCTCCATTAAACCACTCTTCTCTGCTAATGCGGTTAACTGCTCTTGCGTTCTTTCTAAATTACCTTCAGCTTGTTTGACATCGACTTCTAATCTTTCGATATCCTGATTAGCAGAATCTAACTCTACTTGTAACTCTTTATTCTTTTCTTGACCTACATGATGAACAAAAATATTAGTTCCAACTAAAGCAACCAATACAAAAATGAACAAAGCATCCATAAAACCAAATTTCTTTTTAGATGGGCTTGCTTCTACTTTCTTATCTGAAGATTTATTTTCAACTACTGGTTTAGTAGCGGGTTTCTTATCTTTTGTTTCTAAATTAGGTTTTACTGGAGCAGAAGTTGTTTTTTTATCTGTATCCGTTTTAGCACTAGCTACCGGTTTTGCCTTCACAGCCGCTGGTTTTGAAGTACTAACAGCTTTTGCTGCTCCAGGATTTGCTGCAGCAATACCTTTACTTGCAGGTCTTGCAACTGGTTTAATTGGTCCTTTTGGTGTTATAGGACCTGTAGGTTTCTTTGGAATACTCATCTTACTTAAGTTTTATAAAACTGTTTACACGGTTGAAATTAACAATATAAAATCAGTTTTCTTAATTCTTTGCCAACATATTGGATGAGTGATTACGATAATAACTCATCAACAATCAAGACACTACGAATTATTGCAAATAAAGGTTTTATGGCTAAAAACGTGTAATACAATTAGTTAAGTAAAATATTACTTAGAAATAGGCAAAATAATTCTAAATGTTGTGCCTTGATTGATCGCAGATTCCTTAACAAAAATCTTTCCTTGATGATACTCTTCAACAATCCGTTTTGTTAATGATAGACCTAATCCCCAACCTCTTCTTCTGGTTGTATATCCTGGCTTAAACACTAAAGCAAAATTCCCTTTGGCTATTCCCTTACCAGAATCTTTAACATCAATAATAGCATCAGTACCTTGCTTAAATATCGTTATTGAAATAGCTCCATCATTCACTATTGCATTTAATGCATTCTTAATTAGATTTTCAATTACCCAACTAAATAAAGGAGCACTAAGCATTACGTCCATAGATTGACTTGAAGCAAATTGGAAATTAATATGCTCCGAAGCCCTTTTCTTCATATAATCATAGGTATGCTTAACAGCATCTGATAATTCAGCTTTATAAAGATCAGGTTCAGAGCCAATCTTAGAAAATCTTTCAGCAATCTGCTCCAATCGCTTTACATCCTTATCCATTTCTGGAACAATTACATTTAAATCTAGATCTTCGGCATTCATGGACTTAATATACTCTACCCATCCCATCATCGATGATATGGGTGTTCCTAATTGATGGGCAGTTTCTTTAGACATCCCAACCCATACTTGATTTTGCTCTGCTTTTCTAGAAGTGGAAAACAGGAAATATGCAATACCCAAAAACAACAAAATAATAAATATCTGAGCATACGGGAAATACTTTAACTGCCTCCATAATAAGGAGTTATCATAGTAAACATAATTAATATAGCCTTCAAAGATCTTGATTTCAATTGGATCATGAATGTGCTTCATCACTTCCAATCTACTACTTAACTTATCATCAATTTCTTTACTATAGATCTTATCTTCTAACTTTCTTCGTCTATCTAGATCATTAATGACATTTCTATGTGCAGTGATATTTCCATCTTCATCAACTAACATAACAGGGATACTTGTATTGTTCTTTAAGATATCTAGCAGGAATCCACGGTATTCATCATCAGTTACAATATTGATTCTTTTAAAAGTCATTGCTATTAAATTAGCTTTCTTAGACTCTTCTTCTGCAATTTCATCTGTTAGATGATTGAAATATAATAAGCTAAGCCCCACAATGATTCCTGCAGCCAATACAAGTAACCATTTCCACAAAGATTTCTTCTTATAAATATTCATAATTATTATTGATCATCCCAGTCGATAAACTCTTCTGTTTCATGATCTTGATCTACAATTTGACCCTTTTTCTTTTCTTTACCAAACTCAACTTTAAATGCATTCTTTATCCGAGTACCCTGATTTTTAATATCCTGCTTTAATTTCTGTTTAACGCGCTTAGTATCAAATTTAATATCTGGATCTTCTAAATCTCCTTGCATAATCAAGAACAAATTAGCTTTACCTTTCTCATCAAAATCTACAGTTTCACTTAATCCTTTAATATTCTTCTTTTTAGATAATAGAGAACTTAATCTCATTCTTACTTTATAATCTATTTGATTATCAAAGTCATGCGTACCCTCTATTTCTATATTAAATGCGTTAGACAAAATCCTCATATTGGGTATATGAACAAGCCCATTTTTAATTTTTATATTATTCTCTAAGTCCTCAAATTGAATGCGCCTTAACTCATTGATACTAATATAAGATGATAAGCTTTCTAAAGGCTTAAAATTATTCAATTCTCCATTTTTAATAATCGTATGTCCTTCAAAATCAATAGTTTTCATAATTAAGTTAAAGTTATTATCAAACTGAAATTTTGTTTTAAAATCGGCATTTAATTTACCACTAAGATGCTGATGAGTCAATGTATTTTGTCCAAAATCTTCTAATTGCTTGAAGACTTCACTCACTTCCAATTGCTGAGCCGAACCAACAATATCAAAATATAGGTTACCCTTATTGTATTGATGTAAACTTCCATAGCCATTAAAAGATCCACTGACGCCATCAAACCTAAATTCATCGCTGCTTATTCTTCCACTCTTATTCTTAAAGCGACCTGTTAAATGATTGATATCTATATGGTCATAAGTAAGTTGATTGATATTTAAATCAACATCAAACCTTGGTATTGCCTCCAAATCGAAAGGATCATCATCACCTGAAATCAATTTATTAGCATTGATTAATGCTGAAGTAATTGTTCCATTTACAAATAAGTCATCCCTGTAATAGATAGAACCATCAAAATTGATTTTTTGCATATTGATGATCATATCATTTTTATCGAACTCTAAATGATAGCTATCAGCATATCCTACAGCTTTTTTGATATCAATATCATAATCCTCGATGGTCATTGAAAACTGATCCATCTGATATTTAGATCTAAAAAATAATTTACTAGCAGTCTTAGGTCTCTTAATATATTTTATATGACTACTGGAAATTTTTAATGAACCAGATAAATCTTGAATTTCTTCAGGTAAAAGTGATGTGTGAGTTAAATAAGATAAATTTAAGGTTCCATCTAAATTTAATATCACTTCAAAGTCATTGAAATCAGTATAATTATAACTTGCAACACCTCTAAAGGTTTGATCAATAATTTCAAAGTATAAACTATCTGCATTAAAAATTAAATTCCCCTTATTAGGAATCTTAATTTCTCCTTTCGAACTAATGTTATCAATCTCCAAATCACCATCAGAAAAAAACAATCCGTTGTTAGCATAAGTAATTATTAAATCTGGATTTCGCCAACTAGCCATTGCACCTTTAGCTTTTATAACAATATCCCAACTTCCATCCTGTATATAATCATATGGAAAATTAAATTGCATACTTTTTAGTATGCTTACTAATTCGGATGTATTAGGATCATCTAACTCCATAACTATATCGAACAAATTATAGTTTGGAGCTGAAACATCTATACTTCCAAGTATTTGTAGTGAAGTATTATAAACACCATATTCTAGATAAACATTATTAAATCTAAACAGTGATTTAGCAATATCGAATTCAACTTGTCCATTTATATTGGCCTTTTGATTCATTAAAAGCTGTTTACCGCTGCTTTCTAATGTTTGAATGATTGCGTTCCCTTCTGATGTAATGTTAATCTTAGACTTATCCATTACAATATCAAACAATGCTTTATCGACTAGCATTTTAAATACAGACTTTGGCTCATTAATATTGCTGTAAGTAAAATCTTTGTATACAATCTGAACATTAATGAATTGGATACTTGGAATGGATAAATAATCGATAGAAGAATTAGAACTTGATCCTATCTTATAATTTAATTTTCCTTGCTTATCCTTTTCTAAATAAATAACTCCTTCCTCTATCCCTATCTTTCTTACTGTCTTTTTTGATTGTAATAAATCGATTAATGATAAATCGATCGATACTAGATCTACATTCATTAACTCACTTCCATTAGAGGTAATGATAAATGAAGGTAATGTTAAATTAATATGAGGAAAATGGCTGTACATATCAATGCTTGCATTATTCTCATCTAATTCAATTTCTGCATCAATCTGCTGGTTAATCTGAGCAACTACATAATTGGTGATTTCTTCCTTGTATTGCTGGATATAAACATTGACTCCAAGAATTAGTAAAACAAAACCTGCTAATAGAATTAAAAGTATTTTTCTTCTTTGCCTCATCTCTACTATAAAGATACCTAAGAATTATGTAACCTGCTGTTTTAAACGAATTACTATTACCATATATTATCAATTTTGCAGAAAATACTGGACATTCAATCATTTTGTAAAACAAATAATTACAACATCAGTTTTTGATTATCAGCCGCTTATAAATCCACGTTAAAAAAATGTTACTTTTTCAAGCAAAAGGTTTGGTTATCTTAAAAAGCTAATCTATCTTTGATGTCATAACGGGCTATTAACTCAGTTGGTTCAGAGTGCTACCCTTACAAGGTAGAAGTCATAGGTTCGAGTCCTATATGGCCCACATCAAAATCCTGATCTAAATGATCAGGATTTTTTTTTGCGTAAATTTTTCTGATTAGGTGTTAGAATAAATAACGAAGCGTCATGCTTCCTATATGAACGATAGGGCCTGTTTCCGATTTTCTTCCGTCATAACTTAAATTAAGTTGTAGATTGCTCTTATACAATCTGTCCACACCAACTCCCCATACAAAGTTTTTACCTGGCTGTAAGCCTTCTAAAACTGCGAAAGCAATTGGTGTATTTAGTGCAGTATTATATTTAACCTGAACATAACTCAACTTCATATTTAGATTACCCGCCTGACTTTTAAAATATCTAAATTGAAGACTATAATTGTTAAATATACCTCTAGTACTATCTAATCCATCAGAGACAAATCGATCACCATCGTTAATTTTTTTTGCATACTTATAAGAAGCCTTTAATCTATACTTATTTAAGAATACTAAGCTATAACTTGGTTCGTACTCTATTAGGTCTAAGTAATAGCTATTAGTTTGAAAACCTTTATTTTCTAAATATTTAATACCATTTGTTAAATCTAAATTGATGGTTGTTATATCATCTGGTCTAAATCTAACGGCCATTTTATTCTTACTAGAAAACCTAGTTTCAAAACCAGTACTCAAAAAATCTTTCCTTTGATTAGTGAATTTTACTAATTGAATACCAAATTTAGAATTGGATCTAAATAAGAATATTTGATTTCTAGCACTTATCTCATTATTGATTATAGATTCTTGTTCAATGGTTTGATAAAGATCGAATAGATTATATGAATTCAATACATTATAATCTGCAAGTGTATTAGTTGGTTCAAATTTATTCTGTACACGTACATTAGACTGCAATTGAATAACTTTAATGATATCATACATCTGAGAAGATCGATCAAAAATCAACTTTGGATCAAACATAATATTTTCAGTAAAGCTTACATTCTGTGTATTGACAAACTCATCACCTAAAGTAAAGACTCTTATATAATTATTATATAATCCGGATTGCACTGCATCACCGAGTTCATCATATCTAAATTCATTGAGTTCTTCTAAGCCATCACCGTCTTCATCCATCCAGGTATAATTACCTTCACCTACTTGTACTTTAACAAAACGATATTCTCTCTTTCGTTCTAGACCACTTCCTACTTCATAAAAGATATTAGTCTTCAAACTTCGCTTTAGTAATCTTCCGAAGTATTCTACTCTACTTAAAACACTTTGATCATTTTCAAAACCAGTATTAGATTGATAAACTTCAAGATCTCTATATTGAAATCCAATAACAACAGTATTATTCTGATTAATTCTCCATTTCTCGTTAATATCAAAATTCCAAGATTGAGATAATAAATCCCAAGACATTAGATTAGGTGTATAATCCTTTCTTTCTCTAATCTTAAAGCTGGTATTAAATCGACTGGTATCAGGACTAGAACTCCCAATGGAGTTTTCAATAAATAAGAAGCTATAGTCATTCAGTGTATCTTCTTCTATCATTCTATTGTTCTCCATATAGCGCTTAGCGTATAGGTTCCATCCATTAGAAGGCATGGTCCAATTAATTAACATACCTGGTCTATTAAATGTATTATTTTCTAAACCTACTTTTTTAAGATAAGTACCCTCTAATACCAACTGAACATTTTTGATGGTTTGATCAACTGTATATAATTGATTCACACCATTCACCTGCCCTTGAAAATTCATATAATCAATTCCATAATTCAGCTGAGTTAATTGATTAGACGCTTTCCACCTATTTCCTATTAAGTGTAATTCATTGTTTACATCTTGGATATTCCAATTACGCGTAAATTCAACTGGTCTAAAACGCTCTAACTGTTTATATTCCTCTGTATTTAATTCATAGCTAATAAGATTGTCAACCTTCCAATTTTGACCAGCAAATCCAATAGAATCACTTTCATACTGATAAGTAACTAAAGAAGCATAACCTACATTATCATTATCCATACTGTCCGAAAATGTATTGATATCATTATTAGACCTAGCTAACTCAATGCCAAATAGCCCTTTCTCTCCTATTTTTCTTGATGCGTTTGCTGTATAGAGTTCTTTCTTCTCTGCAGCAACTAATTGAATATGTGGAGTATAATTACCTTGAGGAATATTATTTAATCGGTCTACCCATTTATAAATTCTTCCCCCTGCTAATTCTTGTTGAACAATATAATCACCTT
This sequence comes from Chitinophagales bacterium, assembly GCA_042095635.1. Classification (GTDB taxonomy): domain Bacteria; phylum Bacteroidota; class Bacteroidia; order Chitinophagales; family CAJXBJ01; genus JBELBA01. The sequence continues at coordinate 7,701 of JBELBA010000040.1, read as the reverse complement.
TATTATCTCCAACCAAACTAAAACTAACTTGATAATGTGCACTATCTGGGTGGTTACTATAAACATAAACATCATCTGTAAATCCATTACATCCACTGCAGAATGTATCTACTAGTTTATATCTAATCTGATCTGATACATAGCCCAAACTATCTGCAGCACTGATTATAGCTCCATCAATATTATCTCCAACATCACTTAGCATTAACTTCTCAGCTCCACCATATTCATTTAATATTGGCTGATTTTTATGATCTGTATCTCTAAAAAACTGTAATCCATATTCCCATGGACCTTGTTTATATTGACTATTACCGGTGGTAATGGATCTTAAGAAGTTTTGTTCTGAATATTCAAATTCAATTTGAATCCTGATATCTTTATTAACTAATCGATTTGCTGTAAAAGTAACTTCACCTAGGTTATAATCAATTACATAATCATTGGCTTCACCTCTTTCTAACTGAATACCATCTATATAAATTCGCTCTGTCCCTGATAATACAATAATGAATCTTTCACCATTTAAGCCTTGTAGTTTGTATGGCCCTTGATTCCCTTCAATAATATCCATTACATATCTATTGTACTTACCTTTAGATACAGCGAAACTATAATTATGTTCTTCTGTCAATTGATCATTAGTATGAGAATAATTGTATTTAATACCCTGACCTTTTCTATTATACTTTAGAAAATAACCATCATCTCCATTTCTCAAAAAAACATCTCCTAGTTTAAGCTCTGTATTTCCCTTACTTAACTCTATAAACACCTGATCAAATTCTTGTATCTGAGCAGTATTTCCTTCTGGCTGAAATGGAATATTCTGATCATTAATAGTAGCCTTAACTTTGATATCATTTGCAATCTCGCCACTCATATTTAGATTTAAATTAGAATTCAAACTTAAATCTCTGGTATTACCCACAGATATTCCTCTTGATATACTTCCATCATACTTAACATCTCCAAAGTCAACATTTGTATTTTGTTGTTCTTGAATCTGAAACTCATATGGAATTCCTTTATTCTCTTCTACATTTTTAAAAATCGAATCTTGATAAACCCTACTTAACTTAATAGGGAAAAACTGAAAAGCAATTTCGATAGAGTCCTTATCTGTATCAGTTATCAGCAAAGCATTTAGAGCATCTAATTGATATACAACATTAGTATCTGAGACTTTAAAAGTAGAAGGTATAATTGAATAATCCCCCAATTTAATAGTATCCTGTACGGCTACTTTTTTAATAATAAGGTTACTTTTTAGTTGTGCACTAAGACTTGTGTAAACCAGTAATGCCCCTATTATAAAAAACCTTCTAAACATCTCCTTTATAAACGAAAAAAGCCCCGAGAAGTATAGGGGCTTTTTAACTATTCTATATTAATCTATTTCTATAACGAAAATTCTAACTTAACATTATCAGTAAGTGGATGTGCTTGGCAAGCCAAAACATAACCTTCTTCAATTTCCTCATCAGACAAACCTTCCATTTCGTCCATTTTTACTTTTCCAGAAACACACATTGCTCTGCAAGCAGTACAAACACCTGCTTGGCAAGAATAAGGAGGGTCTAGATCATTATCAATTGCTGCTTCTAAGATATTCTCATCTGCAGGTACCATGAATGTGTTCTCTTCATCATCTACAACTATTGTTACCTCTCTATCAATAATTTCTTCACTTATCTCTTCATCATCAGCTTCCTCTACCTTTTCTTTAGCTTTAAAGTATTCCTTATTGATTTTATCATTAGCAACACCTAAACCATTTAATGTAAATTCTACTATTTCCATGAACCCTTGAGGTCCACACATATAATACTCTGCTTGCTGAGAGGCTCCTAAATAAGACTTAACAAGGTCTGCAGTAATTAAACCTTTATCTGCATCAATATGATCGATTCTATTAAATCTATCGCTATAAGTAGTAGCTAAACTTGTTAGCTCATCATTGAATATAATATTAGTACCTAAAGCGTTTGCATAAATCAATGTCACTTTAGAATTTACTTCTTGTGTTAACACTGATTTCAATATACTTAATACAGGAGTAATTCCAGATCCTCCAGCAAATAATACATACTGCTTAGCATTGTATGATGCGATGTCTGCAAAGAAATTCCCTATTGGAGTATTTACTTTAACAAGATCCCCAGCTTTAAAGTTATTATTAGCATAATTAGAGAATCTTCCGTCTGCAACTCTTTTTATGGCAACTTTAGGCAGCTCATCAGAAAATGGATTGGAACATAAAGAATAAGATCTTTTTAATTTCTCACCATTAATAGTCTCTTCAAATGTTAAGTATTGACCAGGCTTGTAACTAAAACTACTCTTTAACCCTTCCGGAATATTAAAACTAACAGATATAGTATCTACCGTTTCTTTTATTACTTCGTTTATCTCTAATTCAAACATCTTTTTTCGTTTTTAACTTACATAAATCCTAATTGAAGCTTGGCAACTTCGGACATCATTTCTTGTTCCCAAGGCGGATCAAAAACAATATGCACATTGACTAATTTTAAAACCTCAATAGATCCAACTCTTGCTTCTATGTCAGAGACAATCATATCAGATGCCGGACAATTAGGTGCAGTTAAAGTCATAATTACATCTAAATTATTATCTCCATCAACTTTTAACTCGTAAATCAATCCTAACTCGTATATATCTACCGGTATTTCCGGATCATATACAGTCTTAAGCATATCTAATATTTTCTCGCTTAGTTCTTGATCTTCACACTTAATGACCATTTTTTCCAATTTAGTAAAACAAATATAACTATAGATGAAGGATTATTAATACTTTTAATCATAGTTTTCAATTGAAGAACAGAGAATAATGGCTAGTATCAAAGACATCCAAGAAGAGATCATCGAAGAATTTTCATTTTATGATGATTGGACCGAAAAATATGAATATATCATTGAACTAGGGAAAGACCTTGCACCAATGAATGAAGTAAACAGAACGGACGATAATATTATTAAAGGATGTCAGTCTAAAGTATGGATTGCATGTTCACAGCAAGCAGATCAATTAGTATTCGAAGCAGACAGCGATGCAATTATCGTTAAAGGCTTAATTGCTTTATTAGTTAGAGTATATAATCAAAAATCAATTAAAGCGATTTTAGAAGAGCCTTTGTACTTTATAGAGAAAATTGGAATGGCTAATCACTTATCCCCAACCAGATCTAATGGATTATTGGCAATGGTAAAACAGATTAAGTTTTATGCGGTTGCTTTTCAAGCTAAGCTAAATGAAGATTAAACATCCCTTGTAATAATAAATATAAGATCTGAATCCCAAAAAAGATGAATGCCAGGTTAATTAACAGTTTGTTAATTACTAGTCCTTCCCATTCTCCAAATCTATCTATCCAGATAGACATTCTGTTTATTTTCCAAACCAGAATTGAAATAACAAAATTGACTACCCAAAAGTTTCTTGGAAGCGTATTTACTATTTCATAAGCGAAAGTAGAAACTCTTAATCCAGCTAAAACCATAAATAACCAATATGTAACGGGCACAACCATTAATAACAAACCGATAATGGCAGCCATTTCATTACTAATTATCTTATTTTGATTTTGTTCTAACATCTTCTTAATGCAAAATTAATGAATTCGATTAATCTTGCCTAGTTAATGAAAGCTTTAAATTAAGTTTTACAATTTCACCCATAGATCTGCACCTAGTAAATCTAATTGTTTTGTAATACGTATTTAACTCTAGCTTAATCTGTTCTATCTTTTCTGAAGTAGAAATAACATCATCAGACATGATATCAATTAATTCTTTAATTCTATATCTACTTAATTTTAATCTTCTTCCAATTAAAGTTCTTTCCTCTCGCTGATATTGTCTTACCGTCTTCTCATTAAGGTGTTTCATACAAAAGTCAACATAAGGGTTATTCTCTTTAAAATACTGTGGTAAATAAATGGTTCTTCTACCTTCATAACTCTGTTGATCGAAATCAATAGCCCTTATCCTGTATTGTTCAATATCAAAATCTGGTGTAACATCTATTACAAAGTTATAGGACCGCATATCTCCTAATAACCTAACAAAGCACCTTTCATTAAATTTAATAAACTCCTTAGCCAATCTAATTTCATTGACTCCTTTAGTATTAATATACTTTTCTACGAATTGGTCACCCGGTATACCTGCAATATGTTCTTCAATTAATGTTCCTCTATCAACTAAATAGTTAATTCTATTAGGAGAAAGTAAATCTTCTAATTCCAAACCATAGACTCTAGAAGCATCGGGTTGTTTTACATAGAAGTAATCGTAATTATCATTTAACTTATTAATAATCTTAACTCTAAATGGCTTAGAATTTCCAAACGGACAGTAGTCAATTCGATCTACTCTTAAATGATCCATCACAGACATTTCTCCACCCGTCTTAAGAATAGCGTATATCTGTGTAAGCACTTCATTTATCTCCTCTAAATCTAATGGCGCATATATCACGCTTTCCCATAATGTATCTTTTCCGTCTGCATCATATACAGGTACACAATTATCATATCTTAATAAATCGTGATAAACTATCGGAATAGGTGTAATTCTTTCATATTTATTCAAATATTGAAACAATCCATCAGATATAGGATACATCTGTTTTTTCTTACTTACAGTGTCGTTAGGAAGGTCGCTAAACATTTATAAAATTGAAATCTTTTGTACGTACAAATAAAAACTATGTTATTTAATAAAAAAAGGGAACTAATTAACTTAGTTCCCTTTTAACTTTTATTAATAGAATCTCTTATAGAATCTCTAATAATTCAACTTCAAATAATAATGTTGAACCAGGAGGAATTTTTTGTCCTGCACCTGCCTCACCATAGGCTAATTCTGAAGGTATGTAAAAGATAAATTTAGATCCTACAGGCATTAACTGCAGACCTTCAACCCAACCTTTAATAACTCCATTAACAGGGAATTCAGCTGGTTGACCTCTTTCCACTGAGCTATCAAATACATCTCCAAAAACATCAGTCCCATGGTAATGTACTCTAACTTTGTTTGTAGCTGTTGGTTTAGCACCCTCACCTATTGTTACAATTTTGTATTGTAATCCAGATTCAGTTACTTGAACATCCTTTGCTGTTTTATTTTTCTCTAAGAATGCAATTCCTTCATTTCTTACAGCTGCAGATTTAGCTTCCGCTTTCTTCATTGAATAAGCATTCAATTTAGTTCTTGCTTCTTCTGGAGAAATTAAAGCTGGTTGCTTAGCCACAACAACATCATAAATTGCTTTAGCGAAAGCTTCAGGAGATAACTCATCTAAACCTTGTCTTTTTAAATCTTCTGCAATTAAGCTACCGATAGCATAAGAAACTGAATCAACTTCTGTTTCTAATTTAACTTTAGCAATCTTACTTTTCCCATTCTGAGCAGTACAACTAAAGATGAATACACACCCAATAACTGCTAATAATAAATTCTTCATAGTTCTCATATAATTATTCAATTCCTAATAACTCAACTTCAAAAATTAAAGATGCGAATGGAGCGATATCTTCACCTGCACCTCTTTCACCGTATGCTAAATCATAAGGTATATAAAACTTAAACTTAGATCCTACAGGCATTAATTGAACACCTTCCGTCCATCCTGCAATCACACCATTCAATGGAAATGAAATTGGCTGACCTCTATCTACAGAACTATCAAATACTTCACCAGTAATTAATGTACCATGATAATGCACTTTAACTGTATCTGCAGCAGATGGCTTGTTACCTTCTCCCATTGTAATTACTTCGTATTGTAATCCAGAATTAGTGACAGTTATACCGTCTTTTTTAGCATTTTCAGCTAAGAAATTTTCACCATCAATTTTTACTGATTCAAACTTCTTAGTTTGTGCTTTTGATAAAAACTCTTGAACGATTTGGTTAGCATCATGATCTGATAATTTCAAATCAGTGTTACCAAATACATCATTAATTGCTGCTGTAAAAGCATCAGCATTAATCTGACCAATCCCTTGAGATTGAATGTTCTTAGCGATATTAACTCCTAGCCCATAGCTAAAGTTATCGATCTCTGTTTCTAATACTATATCCATTGTTTCCATAATTTTTATTTTAACGCTCCAAAAATAGTTATAAATAAATGATTCTGAAATAGAATCCCCTTACTATAAGATTTATTAACAACTAGGCTGGTTGATGTAAACGTCCTTGAGCAGCTTTTACTTTATCACTAGTTAAGTACTCATCAAATTCCATCATTTGATCAATACATCCAGCAGGTGTTAATTCAATTATTCTATTTGCAACAGTTTGCACAAACTCGTGATCATGTGAAGTAAACAACACTTGCCCTTCAAATTCTTTTAAACCATTGTTAAATGCTTGGATTGATTCTAGATCTAAATGGTTAGTTGGTTCATCTAACATTAGAACGTTGGTACCTTCTTGCATAATTTTAGAAATCATACATCTCACTTTTTCTCCTCCAGAAAGCACACCTACCATTTTCTGCGTCTCTTCTCCAGAGAATAACATTCTTCCAAAGAATCCTCTTACATAAGATTCATCCTGATCTGAAGAATATTGTCTTAACCAATCTACTAAGTCTAGGTTATTGTTGAAGTATTCTTGGTTATCTGTAGGTAAATAGGAATGAGTTGATGTTACACCCCACTTAAATTGACCACTATCCGCTTGCTCTTCACCAGCTAAGATTTTAAACAACATAGTCATTGCTTTAGAATTCTTAGAAATAAATGCAATCTTATCTCCTTTATTAATTTCGAAACTTAAGTCTCTGAATAAATCTTCACCTTCATAAGATTTAGATAATCCTTCTACAGATAAAATTTGATCTCCAACTTCTCTTTCAGATTTGAAGAAGATTCCTGGATACCTTCTAGATGAAGGTTTAATATCTTGTATATCTAATTTATCTAATATCTTCTTTCTAGAGGTTGCTTGCTTAGATTTAGAAGCATTCTCTGAGAAACGTGCGATGAAGTTCTGTAAGTCCTTCTTCTTATCTTCTAATTTCTTATTCTTGTCTGCGATTAACTTCATTGCTAATTGAGAAGACTCATACCAGAAAGAATAGTTACCTGTATGTAGTTGTAATTTGCATCTATCAATATCAGCAATATGTGTACAAACGTGATCTAAAAAGTGTCTATCGTGAGATACAACAATTACTGTGTTCTTAAAGTTAGCTAAGAAATCTTCTAACCATCCAATTGTCTGAACGTCCAAGTCATTCGTAGGTTCATCCATTACTAATAAATCTGGATCACCGAATAAAGCTTGAGCTAATAATACTCTTACTTTCATTTTAGCATCTAATCCACCAACGTTCTCGTAGTGCAATGCTTCAGGTATACCTAAATTAGATAATAGACCTGCAGCATCAGATTCTGCATTCCATCCATCCATTTCTGCAAACTGCTCTTCTAACTCTGCAGTTCTCATCCCATCAGCATCATTAAAATCAGGCTTAGCATATAACTCATCCTTTTCTTTCATGATCCCCCATAAAGTATCATTACCCATGATAACAGTATGGATGACTAAGTTTTCATCATATTTATAGTGATCTTGACTTAATACAGACATCCTTTTTCCGTTCTCTAAAGAAACATGACCTGTAGTAGGATCTTGTTCACCTGTTAAGATTTTTAAGAAT
>JBELBA010000039.1:0-14892 GCA_042095635.1 Chitinophagales bacterium | reverse complement strand
TAAGTTAGTTGAGAATGCCTCTAGAGATTCTCAAATTGCATTTGCCAATGAATTATCTATGATCTGTGATAAAGCTGATATCAATGTATATAAATTAATAGAGCTAACAAACAAGCATCCTAGAGTAAATATATTACAACCAGGAACTGGTGTTGGGGGACATTGTATTGCAGTTGATCCGTGGTTTATTGTTAATGATTTTCCTAATGAAGCTAAGTTTGTAAAACAAGCAAGAGAAATCAATAATTATAAAACGGATTGGGTTATCGAAAAGATTAAAAATACAATTCTAGAATTTAGATTAATTCATAATAAAGCTCCTAAAGTTGCCTTAATGGGGTTAGCTTTTAAGCCAGATATTGATGACTTAAGAGAATCTCCTGCTGTTAAAGTTGTGGATGAATTATGTAAAGATCTAGGTCTGGCAAACTTTATTGTTGTAGAACCAAATGTTCAAACACATAATAGCTTTGAAATTGTTGATGCAGAAAAGGCAATCAATGAGTCAGATATAGTTGTATATTTGGTAAATCATAGTCCATTTAGAAACTTGACTATTAATTATTCAAAGAAGATACTTGATTTCTGTGGAGTGAGTAAATAGATAATTATGAACAATGAGATAGATTATGATCAAAATGTAGTTAGGATATATGCTAATGTATTGAGACTCATTAAAGTCATTAAAAGTTTTTGGAAAACTTTAGTCTTATTAATTATTATAGCAAATGCTATAGGTTACTGGATATACTCTAAAAAAGAGGCAGTTTTCAAATCTGGTTCATCAATTATTATTGAAGAAAAAGGTAGTAATGGAGGATTGGGTTCTTTAGCAACTATGGCGGTCCAGATGGGTATGTCTAGTGGTATGGCTCCAGATGAGACTAAAGTAATTCAATTACTTAAGACTAAAGCAGTTGTTTTTCCTGCTCTTCTAAGAAAAGTTGAAATAAATGGAGTCAATGATTACTTAGTTAATCATTTCATAAAAATTCAATTAAATAACAACAATAGGAGATTAGTAGGTAATAAAAATATGAGTAATCTAACTATAGACGATCATCATGTTTTACTTTATGCACATAGTAGTTTTATTAATCCAAAAGCAGAGATTTATCGTATAGAACCAAGTAAAGAAGGTGGTGTGATTTCTATGAATGTTATTACCTATGATAAAAGTCTTTCTTACGAGCTTAATAAGAATATTTTAAGTTCAATTGAAGAGTTCTATTCAGGTAATATGCGAAAGAAGGAAAAAGCTTCCATATTTATCATGGAAGATAAGCTAAGCATAATTTCAGCATCTATGGACTCTATGGAGAATATATATGCTCAATGGAAAGAAAGGAATTTTCAATCATTAACTGCTGCTGCTTTAGTACAAGAAATGAGATTTAAAAGAAGTTTAGAGCTTTATAATGGTATGTTTCTTGAAACATATAAAACACTCGAATTAAAAAGAGTAAACTCTGAATTTGAGAACCAATATATCAGAGTAGTTAATTTTCCAAACCTACCAATTAGTCCAAAAAGATATGACTTGATTATTTTCTTAATTGTATCAACAATAGCAGCGATTATAGGAGGGATGATTATTGTTGTAGCATATAATGCTATAAAAGATTTAAATACTAAAGTTAAAAGTCTAGAATAAGTTAAATGGACTTTTCAAAGCTGAAACATTCAAAAGACTTATATATAGTTTTAAATGCTATTGGCTTATTATCCATTATTTTATATGCTATAGAATCCTACAGCTATTCAGTAATACCAACTTATATAGTAATATGGTTAATTGGATATTTACTTTTCAGGAAAGTGAATTTTCAACTATTCACCCTTTCATATAGTATTAACTGTTCAATTGCTGTCTTGTTTGCAATTGTATTAAAGATTAATACTGGTGAATCTTTTTTAGGTGGTGGTGATGATAAACACTTTTATAATAGTGCTCTAGAGATTTTCCATGGAATGGAATTAGTAAGAAGTAATCATCCTTTGTACCATTACATCAATATGTACATATTGAATATTTCCTATAATTTAGGTTTGAAGGATCTTTCTTTTGTCAATTTAATTATTGGAAATGCATTTATCGGAAGTACTATACCAATAGCTGTAAATATTATCGCAAAGCGACTTGTAAGTGATAAAGTTAGAAATGCAACTATATACTTTATGGTTTTCTTTCCTTTATTGTTTGTTCACTCTTCTATACTGTTGAGAGATATATGGATAGCTGCAATATTTGTTTGGTCCATTATCTTTGTGGTTAACGATAAGCTTTCATTTTTCTATAAGTTTATTATCACATTTTTATTTGCATTTATTTCTTTCAATTTTAGACCTGTAAACAGCGTTTATCCATTAGTATTATTATTCTCCTATTATTTCTTTAGTATTAAATCAAAGAATCTAAAATACTTTCTATTCTTTGGTATTATTATGCCTGTAACTTTATTAGCAGTTGGTTTAGTGCTAAAAGAAGCAATAAGAGTATACACGATATATACAGGGCTTGCAACAACTAATTCATCTGAAGGATCTCTAGGTATGATGTTTATTAACTCAACGAATCCTGTGATTAAGTTGATTTATTCTGTAATTGTCCTTTATAATCCAATACCTCCATTCCCAAGTTTTAAGATATACAATCTATTCATCGGTATAGGAGCCATTTTATGGTATGCCATTGTACCAGGGTTTATATTGGGATTAATAAAGGCAATTAAGGATCCATTAAAGAGAATGTCGATTTTTGCTTTGTCTTTTGGATCAACCTTTATTGCTATAATGATGGTGTTATCAATGATGTTTTCTGCAGCAAGGCATAAGACATTAATTTATCCTATTGGTGTTCTATTCTTTTTCTATTATATCTTTAACAGTAAAAGAGCCAAGATTTATAATATTTATGCCTTGTACTGTTTGCTTGGCGTACTAGCTGTATTTACCTACATCGGATTAAAAATCTGGTTATCTTTTAATTTAGAATAATGAAATCTTTAGAAGACATATTATATCCATTTTTGAAGGTATATGACAATTTGCCTAGTTTCATTAAACTAATGCTTGCAAAGTTATATAACTTGATACCTAAAAAGAAGAGGCTTGGTCAGGCTTTTTTTGATTTTAAAATGCTAATAAGTGAAACACAATTTGATGCAGCTGAAAAGCATTTTGAGTATCAAAATAAATGTTTTTTGGAAACAATTGAGGCTGCAAAAAAGACAAAATTCTATCCTAAATATTATGCTTCATTTGGTATTGATATTAACAATATCAAATCAATTAACGATATAGATACGCTACCTTTTATAAATAAATCTACACTTCAAGAAAATGGTGAAGAAATGGTTGTAGAGGAATTGAGAAGTAATGCACTGTATCTAACAACAGGAGGATCATCAGGTACGCCAACTGGTTTATATTACCAAAAAGGGATTAGTAGAGGTAAGGAGCAAGCATTTATAGAGAATATTTGGAGTGAAATTGGTTGTGAACGAGATTCTAAATCTATTAGCTTTAGAGGCAAAGTTACTGCAGTTGGAGGAGAAGAAAAGCTTTTTAAATATGATTATGTTAGAAACTGGTTACATTTATCTTCTTTTCACCTTACAGCAGATCGTTTTTCAGAATATATAAATGAAATAAATAAGTTTAAACCGAAATATATTCAAGGTTACCCTTCTGCTATAACAATGCTTTGCAAGCTGATGAATCAAAACAACGTTGTTTTTCCATTCAAAATAGACGGTGTACTGGTTGGCTCAGAAAATATTAGTATTGAGCAAATTGATTTGATAGAATCAACCTTAAATACGAAGTTGATTACTTGGTATGGACACTCGGAAATAGCTGTTTTAGGAGGTCATTGTATACACAGTAGGAAGTATCATGTCTTTCCTCAATATGGGTATACAGAAATGATAGATAAGAATGATCAGTTAATTAAGAATGGATCTGGAGAAATTGTGGGAACTAATTTCCATAATAATGTTTTTCCTCTGATTCGATATAAAACTGGAGATAGAGCAAAAATTTCAGAAGAGCAATCCTGCAATTGCGGGCGAAATTATCTGATGTTAGATGAAATAGAAGGAAGAGAACAAGAGTTTCTAGTAGCTGAAGGAAAAAGATTGATTGGAATGGCTTCTTTAATTGTTCATGATAGAACATTTAACAATATTAAACAGTATCAGTTTATTCAAAATAGCGAAGAAGAAGTTCTTATTAAGTACACAAAGCTAGATGATGATATTGAAATTGATGAATCCATTATTGTTAAGCGTATTAGTTCTAAATTAGGTAAAGGAGTTAATGTTAAAATATCAAATGTAAGTAACATTCCATTATCAAAAAGGGGGAAGATTATTCCTTTAATTCAAAACTTAGATCTCAAAAAATATAGTACATAATATCAATCTAAATTGGTTACATTTGCTAATTAATTCCAATTTTGTCCTAATGGTTCGTCAATTCTTTATTAAATCTGTTTTAGCATTTCTTGTTGGTTTTATTCTAACAGTTATGTTCATGATTGGTCAAATAATGTTCTAAGATGAAATGGCTTAAGAATATACTGTTATTGTTTCTTTTTTGTCTAGGAGTATTTGCTGGAGCTGTGTTCTTTAGATTTGGTTATTTTATAAACTTAAAGCATCATGCTCAAGCTATTGGAAGTGATGCTTCCAAGTACTTCCATTACCTCACTTTAGAGGTAGAGAATGATTATCCTCATTATAAATTGAAGATAAAATCTAAGCATAAGAAAAACTTAAAAAAACTTAGAAATGATTATTTGTACGGATGGGACCACATGCTTAAAGGCAGTCAATGGCATGATAGGAAGCTAGTTAAAGCCAAAGGTAAGTTAATAGCAGGTCCTGATACATCTAAGGTGAAGTTAAGATTGTTCGGGGAGAATAACGACCATGTAGTAGATCCAGTTTTCTGGAGTTTTAGAGCTACTACAAAACAGTTTAATGCTAAGATTGGTAATACAGTTTTTAATCTATTAAGGCCAAATACAAGGATGTATATATCAGATGTACTTTGTAATAGAGTATTTAAAGACTTAGGGCTTATATATCTAAATTATAAGCCGATTAATCTAGCTATTAATAAGTCTAAAGAAGAGATCTATTTCATTGAAGATTTCTATTCTAAATATATCATAGAGCGATCAAATAGAAGAGAGGGGTATATTTTCACTAACCTGAAGGTTAATTACCCAAAAACAAATAATCTTACAGAGCAGGATCAAAGACGAATTGATGCTATTAGAGTTTTAGAAAAGACTAATCCTGCGCAAGCATTTGATTTAGATAAATTTTATTCCTTCCTAGCCTTAAGCTTTATTGCACAAAATGTACATCCTGCTTTAGAAGGAAATATGCATGTTTATTTAAATCCGGTTTCTAATCAGTTAGAACCTTTGATAAGAGAAGTTTGGTTTGAAAATGACTTGCATATTAAAGATCAGGAAGATTTAAAGTCGCAGGTAAAGACTTATATAGGTAAAACATTAGTTGCTGCTAATAAGGATAAAAAAGGATTATTTGATTTGATTGCTAATGATGAAGCTCACCTTGAACATCAAGTTTCTAGAATAATTGAGATTAATCATTTGATCCAAGGTATATTGAAAGAAAAGGAATGGAAAGCTTTTGAAGATGTTATTTATGGAAGGTATCCTGAAGCTTTATTCTTATGTAGAAGTTTGTATCATAACAATGAGCAGATTGCAAAATTAACCAAGGATCAGACACAATTAGATCAAACAGAAAATAAAAAGCAAGTTTTATCCGGATCAACGGTTTTGAATAAAGACCTGATCTTAAATAATACAGACTTAATAATTGTTTCAAATACTAATATTGATTTGAATGGACATAAAATAGTAATAAGAAATGGTTCTTTGCAAGCAGACGGAAGTCAAGGGAAAATAATCATTAGTAATTCCAATGAATTGGCTAGTTCAGTTGCGGTATTAAATGCAACTAAAAGAAGTTATATGATCAATGTTGATGTATCCAATATTTCTAATATTCAGGATTCAATTTGGAAGATTCCTTCTGCTTTAACTTTTTATGAAAGTAAGGTTAATATTATCGATTGTCATTTTTCAAACAACCGAAGAGGAGATGATTTTCTTAATATATTTAGATGTGTAGATTTCAACATAGAAAACACTGTTTTTAAGAATATTATTGCAGATGCTTTTGATTCAGATTTCTCTAATGGTATAGTTAGAAATTGCACATTTATAAATATTGGTAATGATGCAGTAGATGGTAGTGGAAGCGAGATCATCATAAAAGAGACTGTATTTAAAAAAATAGAGGATAAAGCCATTAGTGCAGGAGAATTATCAAAATTTAAAATCCTTAATTCTATAATGATCAATACGGAAATGGCATTAGTAGCTAAGGATGGATCTTCTATTAAGGAAAGAGCTAATCTATTTCAATCTAATACTTTAGACTATTGTATTTTCAATAAAAAGAAGGAATATGATTTAGGTTATCTAAATACAGACAAAGATATATCCGAATATAAACATTTGATTCAGACAGGAGTTGAAATAAGAGAATATGATATTGTAGCATTAGATGCAATTAGTAAGCTGGCAGATGATATTGAAACTATTGATGATGTGAAATCATTATTATATGGGAATGAATTTGGAAAGAAAACTGTTAAATAATTGGAAAAGGATCTTTCATTATTAATCATAGGCCCATTACCACCACCAATTGGTGGTGTCTCTATTCATGTATCTAGAACCTTAGAACATTTAGCTGATGAAGATTATCAATACCATTTCTTAAATAGCAAAGGATCTAGTCTAATTAAATATGTAAAAGCTGTTATTAAGGTAAAGCAAGTACATATTCATATCAGTCAACCGATGGTTAGATTTGCATTGTTATTTATTGCAAGTATTCTTGGCAAGCAAACAATAGCTACATTTCATGGTAAGATTTTTAATCATGGTAAGTTGAAAAACTATTTTCAAAAGCTTTGTTTAAAGTGGTCTTCTTATCCAATTACCTTAAATGATGTTTCCTATCAAAAGGCTAAAGAATTAAATAGGTCCTCACAAATGATATCTTCTTTTTTAGCGCCTAAGGAGGAATGTCTTAATGCTAACATCATAGATGCTATTAATAGCTTTAAAACTGGTTTAGACCGTGTCTATTGCACTAATGCATACAAAGTAAGTTATGATAAGGATGGCAATGACATTTATTCAATTGTAAGACTAGTTGAGCTTTTATCTAGTATGGATCGAAAGATTGGATTAATTATTGCAGATCCTATTTCATCTTATCGCTCATTGTTAAAAGAAAAAGGGATTAGTATTCCTGAAAATGTATTATTTATCAATGAAGCACATCCATTTATTGAAGTAATAAAATTGAGTGATGCATTTATTAGAGCAACCTATACAGATGGTGATTCTATCTCAGTAAAAGAAGCATTATTTGTCAATAAGCCTGTTATTACTTCAGATGTTGTCGATAGACCTAAAGGTGTTGAATTATTTAATATCAATGATTTTAATACACTAAAAGTCTTATTAGAAAACTTAGATTTGAATAAATCGGAAAGTACAGTTGAAAGTGCTTTTCCGTATTTACTTAAGATCTATCAATCAAATTTATAATAGTGAAAGTATTATTATTCATAGATACACTAGGTTCTGGAGGAGCACAACGACAATTGGTTAATCTTGGGATTGGACTCAAAGCAAAGGGTCATGATGTTTCTTTATTGACCTATAATAAGCCTTTTCACTTTAAAGAATTATTAGATGAAAATGAGATCAAACATTTTCATATCCAGAAGAAAGGAAAGATTGGATTCAATTTATTTAAAGCAATTAATACTTTATTAGTGAAGGAAGAGTTTGATGTAGTTTATACCTTCTTACAGATGCCTACTTTTTATATATTATTAACTAAAAAGTTTTATCAATTTAAAACAAAGGTCTTGGTATCTGAGCGTTCTTTCGAAGGCAGTATTACCAAGAGTCAGAAGATCTTTAGAAGGTTGTATAAGTATGCAGATGTAATTACTGCTAACTCTGTACATCAATCTGATGTATTAAAGGACTTGTTGCCAAAAATAAAAGAACGAATTTATTATGTACCCAATGGGCTAAATCTTGATCAACTTCAATTTAAATTAAATATAGCTACGGAAGGCCAGCGATTAAAGATTTTAAGTGTAGGTAGAATAACTAGAGTTAAAAATGTTAAGCTCTTAATAGAATTATTAAATGAGCTAGTAAATAATAGAAAGATAGATGCAGAAGTAGATTGGTTAGGTAGAGCTCCCGAAGCTGTTCTTGTTAATGATGTTAGCTATTTTGAAGAATGTAAGACTTTAATTGAAAGTTACCAATTGACTAATAGATGGGAATTTAAAGGTCAAATTAAAGCTGTTCAGGAAGCATATTGGGCTAGTCATGTTTTAGTTCATCCTTCAAAAGGAGAAGGCTTTCCAAATGTTGTTTGTGAAGGACTTGCTCTAGGAATAACTGTCTTTGCTAGTAAAGTTTGCGATCACCCGATAATAATAACAGAAGGTGATAATGGTTATTTATTCGATATTAATAATGTAAAAGAATTAGCCGATAAAATAACATTACATATCAGAAAGGAAGAGGCAGAAAAACGATCAATGTTAACTAATGCAAGAAACTTTGCTGAGTCTCAATTTTCTTTTGATAAAATGATCAATACTTATGAAGGTTTGTTATTAGATCGATTGAAATAGTTTCATCCATTTATCTGCAATAATATTTAGATTTAGATCTTCCTGAATATCTAATGCTTCTTGAGCTAAAGCTATTCTTTTATCATCATTGTCCATTAAGAATTGAATAGCTTTAGATAGCTCTTCAAGATGATTCACTTCAATAAGCAAACCATTGTTAGTATTGATGATATCTTTTGGTCCAAATTGACAATCAAAACTTATAGGTGCACAAGCACTGGCCATTGCTTCACATAATACATTAGGGAATCCTTCAGAATTAGAAGTCATTACAAAGATGGAAGCTGTTTTAAATAACTGGTCTAGGTCTTGTCTTTTTCCTAAAAATGAAACTTGATCTTGTAAGCCTTTCTCTAGCATCAATGCTTCAATTTTTGCTCTATTAGGACCATCTCCAACTAATTCCACATTCCAATCCTTCAAATCAAGTTTAGCAATCGCTTCAATAAATAAATTTTGTTGTTTGTATTGATCAAACCTTCCTGCATGAATGATCTTTTTTGATTTTTCATCAAGATTAATTTTTCTAATATAATTAGGTGCTAATGGGTTAGCAATGACAGTTTTATTATCGGGTAGTGGGATACCTAAATCTTCAAAGCACTTTTCACTATCTACGGTCTGGAGCACAATGGCATTTGCTTTTTTAAAGAGTCTTTGTCTTAATTTATTCCAAGGAAAGCTAATTGGCGTGTTATATAAATTGTTTCTTTCTGATATGACCACAGGTATTTTCAACTTTCTAGCTGCCATTATTGAATAGATATTAACAATGGTCATAAAGCTGATTAATTGTTCAATTTTCGCAGATTTTAATGCTAGCTTGTATTGCTTTATTGTTAATTGAAGGTTTTTTAACTTTCCAATTATTCCACTACCTGTATTAGTTTCAATTGTATGAACTTCTATCTTATTATCTAAGTCAAAGAAAGCTTCACCACTTGTAAATTTGAAAATGTGAATTTCATGTCCTTGATCTGCCCAATGATTAGCCAAAGAGCAAATTACTCTTTCAGCACCGCCTGGATTTAAGGATGGAATAGCAAGACCAATAATCATATTCAATAGAATTTACCCTAAAGATATTGATTTACTGAAGAATGTGTAAAAATGATGCGCTATAGTAAAGGTTAAATATTAAATTTGTTGGCTCTTAAGAACATTAATTGTTCAAAGCAAGAATAGTATATGTGCGGAATAACTGGATTTATTGAGTTTAATAGCGATACAACTACCTCTGATGTTTATTTATCTAAGATGGTTGAGATTATGCACCGTAGAGGACCAGATGCAAGTAATTTTAAACTTTATGATACTAATAATTATAAAGTTGGTTTAGGGCATGCAAGATTATCTGTCATTGATTTATCCGATCATGCTACACAGCCATTTACAGCGGATGAACTATCTATAGTTTTCAATGGTGAAATCTATAACTTCCAAGAGATCAAAGATGAGTTAATTGGTTTAGGTTATCATTTCTTAACTACTTCTGATACAGAAGTAGTATTAAAGGCTTTTAAAGCTTGGGGTGTTAATGCAGTCGATAAGTTTATTGGGATGTTTGCTTTTGCAATTTATGATCAAAGCAAGGAAGAAATGTATTTCTTTAGAGATAGATCTGGTGTAAAGCCATTTTATTATTATTGGGATGAGCAAACATTTATATTTGGATCAGAGTTAAAGGCTTTTCATTTTCATCCAGGATTTAAGAAATCAATTGATAAAGGTGCTTTAGGATTGTATCTACAGTATGGATACATTCCATTTCCAAATTGCATATTCGAAAAGACGAATAAATTAGAGCCTGGCCATTATATTAAGTTCGATTTAAAAAGAAAAAGGATAGACCATATTAAGTATTGGGATGTTTATGATTACTATAATAAGCCAAAGCTGAACATCTCTTATGAAGAAGCTTTAGAAGAAACAGAAAGATTATTCATTTCTGCGTTTAATTATAGAATGGTTGCAGATGTGCCCGTTGGTGTATTTTTAAGTGGAGGTTATGATAGTACAGCAGTAGCTTCTATATTAAAGCAAACCTCTTCTAGTCAGATTAATACTTTTACTGTTGGTTTTGAAGACGAACAATTCAATGAAGCAGAATATGCTAAAGAGACTGCTAAGTTTTTAGGCACTAACCATACAGAACATTATTGCACTTATCAGGATGCCTTAGATATCATTCCTAATTTAGCAGAAATATTTGATGAACCATTTGGAGACTCTTCAGCTATACCAACTACATTGGTATCAGGTATGGCTAGAAAAGATGTAACCGTTTGTTTATCTGCAGATGGAGGTGATGAAATATTTGCAGGATATAATAAGTATACAAGAACACTTAATACTTTAAATAAGCTAAGTAAAGTGCCTAAAAATGGACGTAAGCTTGTTGGTAAGTTAATGGACTTAGCGCCAATCTATAAATTGCCACTTTTAAAAAATGGTGAGAAGATAGAGCACTTTTACAAAATCATTTCGGAGTTATATAGAAATGATGAGTTAGATGCTGCTGCAATATTAAAACATAGCACAAAGAATATTTCTGATGGTGAGTTAAACGAATACTTTACTGATTCGTTTATCCGAAGTACTAGTGCTTTTGATACCAGTAGTTTAATCGATTTGTCTAATGACCAAATTAACAGAATGTTAGCGATTGATTATAAGACATACATGTGCGATGATATCCTAACAAAAGTTGATAGGGCCTCAATGTCTGTTTCTTTGGAAGGAAGAGAGCCTTTATTAGATCATAGAATAGTTGAATTTGCAGCACAGCTGCCATCTTCTTATAAAATGAAAGATGGCGTAAAAAAGAGAATCCTTAAGGATGTTGTCCATAAGTATGTTCCTAAAGAAATGATGGATAGACCAAAGAGTGGTTTTGGAATTCCGGTTAAGGACTGGGGAAGGAGAGAATTTAAGGATTTATTTGAACAATACTTTTCTGAGCAATATGTGAGAGAACAAGGTATTTTTAATCCAAAAAAGATCTCTAATGTCTTACAGGATTATTTAAATGGAAATGATATGGCTTTTCAGCCTTGTTGGTTCATTCTTAATTTCCAGATGTGGTATAGCAGATGGATGGGTTAAGAGAAAAATGGAATTTTACTTCCAAACTTTTCCTTAATTAGACTTCTTTCTGATTTCTTGATTATTATTCTATATACAATCATTAAGTATGCAAAGCATAGACCTAAGTTAATAGGTATTTGTAGGAGTAATACAAAATTATAAGTTTTGCTTTGGAAATAACCGATACCGAAAGCAATTACAAACAGTAATGACATTCTAAGTAGATCATATCTAATGCTATATGCTTGATAAGAAAAGAATGTAATAACTGTAATAAGAATTAGATTACTGATTAGCACTGCATAAACAACCCCAAATAATTCAAAGTCTTGAACGAAGTAGTAGATCAGACTAGCTGAAATCAATAAGTGAATCAAATAACTAATAAGAGATAAATAGGTTTTCTTAGAAAGTGAGATACCTAATTGATTAAACGTTTTGCAAACATGAAGAATAATACCAGCAAATGTTAAAGGTAATACCAAATAAACAGCCTCATGGAAGTTCTCAGGTGCAAGTATCATTACAATTGGTTTTGCCATTCCAACAATTACTAATCCAATAAAAGACATTATTAGTACATAAATAATCGCCATTTTATTATAAGTTTCTTCTGCATTTTCTTCTTTATGAAGAGCAAGAGAAAATGGTCTCCAAACATTATTGAAAGCAACAGCTGCAAGTGCTATTAATGAGGCTAATCTTATTCCTACTGCATATTCTCCAAGATAAGTTCCCGAAAGTTCATTTAATATGAAATATCTTTCAAGTCCAGGAATAAAGGTAGGAATCAAAACAATTGTCATGATTGGAATACCGTATGCAAGCATTTTTTTCAAATGCTTATCAATCGAAATATTAGTGACAATGAAGCTTCTGCAATAGATAAGACCTAGTAAGGTAAATAATAAATTAGAAAATAATCTAGCATAAAACACTCCTTCTACTCCCCACTCAAAAAAGAATACGAAAACAAAGGTAAGGCTGAAGTTTGCTAAGATATTTCCTAAGGCTATTATTAGGAATTTATTTCTTTGAAAAGTCCATTTTAATAAAAGCTGAAAATATTGAAGGAAAACCATGGAGAATATAATACCAGCTCCTATTTCTATTAGATTAACATATTCAGTAGAATCTAGATAAAACTCACTTAATGGTTTTGCAAGAAAATAGACTGTTATAGATATTATTCCAGCCTGGATGATTTGAGAATAGAAACCTAAAGAAACAATCTTTTTTCGCTCTAGATCGTCTTCAGTATCGTAGAAGAACCTTGCAACAGCACTATCCATACCAAATATCGCAATAACACAAAATACACCGTTAAAAACAGTGATTGCATCAACCAAGCCAAATGCCTCTTTAGTGATAATCCTAGTTAAGATAGGAACTAGGAATATGGCCAAGAATTTGCTTAAAGCTCCTGCTATACCGTAAACAATAGCATCATTCGCTAAAAATTTTAGCTTCCCAGTAAAGGACTTTGATTTTAAATCATCTATCTTTTGCTGATGTTGGCTCATTGTTTGATTTTGTAAAGCACATTTTGTCCTTGTTCAGCTATTATTTCAAAATCATTTAGTTGTTGTTCCATTTCAACTAATTCATCTCTTTCAATTCTCATTTTATCTAAGAGTAAGAACTGAATTCCAAACTCATTAATTATTGTTGGAATGACTTTAGGAGATATAGTAGGGTAGACTTTGAATAAGTCTTTGAATTCTATACTACCTAATGAATTCTTATATAGTATATTATGGAATACTGCTACTTTTTTGAAACTAACTAAGTTCTTATTAGTATTCACATTATTTGATATGATTCTTGTTTTTACATTACTTCCTGTGTGTTCAAATACCCAATCTAAAGTACTAGCTTTTGCCCCTGTTTGATTTCTAGTTCTTAAATAAAGGAAAGCTTTGTCAAAAATTAGAATTGCACCAATAATCAAAAGCAAATTGTAAACGTTGATGTTATTCTTATTTAAAACTAAAAATGCAAGTACGATAATAGGCATGATCATTTCAATATATCTTTCGGGTTCACCTAAAAACCTAGTCTTTCTAAATGACGTTACAAAGAATGCTAAAAAACCTGCTAATACCATATTACTCAAAAAGATTTCATTATTCGTTTCGTAATGATTTGCTATATGCAAGTATGCTATAACAATCAATAATGGGAAGCCAGCAAGAATAGTAACAAAGTTATTTGTATATATGTATATCAATATGTTTTTGAATGATTGTTCTCGTTTTAAGATCATTCTATAAAAATCATAAATCAAGTCTCTCCATATACTGTATCTATGTTGTAATATGAATCTTTGTGCAAGATGCTTCGAATAGTTTCTTTTATGACCAAACTGTCCCCTAAATGAAACAATTGCTAGTTTTCTATGAACCAAAAGAAAAAGAATGAATCCTAATATTGGCAGAAAAGCAATAGTTAGTTCTTTGCAAATTACACCAAGTATTATACTGAATAGAATAAGGAACTGAGAACCAAATTGACTAGACATATACATTAGAGTCGTAATGGCAATCATGATCCAATAATGATATTGGAATCCATTTATGTAGAATAACATTGAAAAGGTATAAGAGAATCCTAAAAGTAAGCCAAACCCTCTGGCTGAAAACCCTGTGTTTTTCGCATTTGCAGCATTATATGTATAGGGAGTGAGAACAAATAACAGTAAGAATTGTAACCATTCAGCATTATCAAATTCTATGATACCTTCGGACATTAAGACTTTCATATAAAAGTAGACAGCTAAATTAGATAGCATTGCTACAATTATAGGTACTTTATTGGAAAGTTTAGTAAAACTTGAAATAGGGAAGAAAGCAAATAAGAAATGTATTAATTGAGGATAGAATAGGTCTTTATGGGGAAAAACATAATCCTGTTTGGTAATAAATCTATTCTTATTTTCTTTTATAGATTTAATAAGATAAATGTGAAAATACTGATCACTATTATCTCCTTTACTGACAAATTTACCTTGAATTAAAA
>JBELBA010000038.1:0-14889 GCA_042095635.1 Chitinophagales bacterium | reverse complement strand
TACTTTATAGTATATCTAAAGGCAAGAGTGCACTTCATCCGAAGTCTACCTATGCATATATGGTCACTAGTTCTTTAACAGTAGGCTTTGGAGGATCTGTAGGATTAGAGGCGCCGATTGTTGCAACTGGTTCTGCGCTTGGCTCTAACTTAGCTAGGCTATTGCATTTAGATTATAAGGCAAAAACACTATTTATTGCATGTGGCGCTGCAGGTGCTATTGCTGCAATTTTTAACGCGCCAGTTGCAGGAGTAATATTTGCCTTAGAAGTATTGATGCTTGACTTGACGATGTCTTCAATCATTCCATTATTGATTTCATCCGTAACAGCTGCCATAATATCTAGACTATTTATTGGAGATGAAATTCTTCTGCATATCGAATTAACTGACAGCTTTGTTCCTTCGCAATTTCCTTACTTTATATTACTAGGTTTATTAGCAGGTTGTATTTCTGTTTACTTTACTAAAACTGTACACTTCATTGAAAACAAGTTTGCTTCTTATAAAGGTCATCTAAGAAAGACACTTATTGGAGGAGTAATGATTGGTATATTAGTCTTCTTATTTCCACCACTATTTGGAGACGGATATCCCGCAATTAAAGCGATATTAAATGGACACCCTGAAGAGTTATTAAACAACTCCTTATTTTTCGATTTCCAACACACACTATGGGGCTTAGTTGGTTTCGTTATATTGACCTTAATATTTAAAGCAATAGCCACATCTATTACCATTGGTGCTGGTGGTGTAGGAGGAGTTTTTGCACCTGCATTATTTATGGGCGGAATTACTGGATTCGTGTTTTCAAGGGTCCTAAATAATTTCAATTGGACGCAGCTTTCAGAAAAGAACTTCACCCTAGTAGGTATGGCAGGAATTATTGGAGGTGTGCAGCATGCACCTTTAACAGGTATATTTTTAGTATCAGAATTATCAAATGGTTATGATTTGTTTATTCCACTAATGATCACTGCTTCTTCTGCATATTTAGTGGCTAAATTTATTTACCCAAACTCGGTTTATACTGGGCGATTAGAGCATGTATTAACACATAATAAAGATCAAAGCATCATTACTTTAATGGACTTTAAGAAGTTAATTGAAAAAGACTTTGCTACTGTTAATATTAAAGATCATTTAAGAGAATTAGTAGGAGCGGTTTCAAAATCGAGTAGAAATATCTATCCAGTAATTAACGATGATAATAGATTTGAAGGCGTAATTATTTTAGATGATATCAGAGCCTTTATGTTTAATGCAGAAAAGTATGACCAAATTAGTATTGCTGAGCTCATGCATCCTCATAAAGGGATTATTGATATGGAAGACGATAAAGAAGATGTGATGCAACTTTTTAGAGATACTGGCGCTTGGAATCTTCCAGTTATCGAAAAAGGTAAATATGTTGGATTTATTTCTAGATCAAAACTCTTTTCAGAATATAGAAGGTTAATCGCTAAAACAAGTGAACATTAATCTAATTCTAGATAATTCTTATCCATTAATTTCATCAAGTTCCTAAATGAATTTTGATTGACTTCAGCGTCTAGACTTTCTTTAATCATATTCTGCTCTAACTTCGTTAAATGCCAGCTTAAAGATGCTCTTTTTTGATTAGCATCTGGTGAATACTGAAAACTAACTAGATCAATATTTCCTTCAAACCAATTAAAAGCAGAACCTATTAAATTATCTGACTGATAATCTTGGAATTTCTGCCAATTTGTAAAGAAGTTACCAATTGGATAAAATACCCTTCCAATAGGAGAAGGCTTATTTTCCTGATCATCCATAAACCTCTTATGGGTATCTCTGATTTGTAAGAATACAATTCCACTGGTGTTCTCAGCTATCCAATCTTTAAAATTATACAAGAACTTGGTCGCGTAGGTAGTACCATAGTTATCTCTCATTCCTGCATCAGTAATCTCTATTACTGGAGATGTTGGTAAAGATACATTCGGTGTTATATAAGGGAAGGTTGCGTTTAATCTTAATGCGGTACTAAACCTTAAACTATCACCATCATTATACTTAAATAATTTTCTAAACTCTACTCCTTCTATCTCAGCTTCTATTTGTGCAGTTTCCTTTTGGGCTGGTCTACAAATATAACTGATATCTTGAGCCGAAATAACCATGCTTCTACCATCCTTCATAATAACTGGTGTTAAAAACATCATAGGTATTTTAGACTTATACTCATCTTCTCTGTAATCAATTAAACACTTATCTAATGCACCCAAAGTATTCTCATGTAGCTGTTGTTCAAATGCATAGCCTCTATCTTTCGAGTAAGTATTGTCTCCCATTTTAATCTTCTGGAAAGGATTAAATAAGTCATTAGTAGCAATAGATAAGGTTAAAGCATTTAACATATCTCTACTCATATTATTCAAATATTGCTCATCACTTGGATTGGAAATCTCTTCCTTAACCTTCTTTAGATATAGTTCTCTAAAGTAGGAAGCTCCAACCATCCCTCCTGAAGCACCTGTTATTAGAATGCTTTGTTTCATTAAATCACCATGGGTAGACTCATTAAGTTTCTGTAAAACATTCATGGTCCAGACCGCACTTCGAAGTCCTCCACCACTAGCATTAATAAAAATCATCTTTGGCTTCTCATCTTTAGGAAATTTAGCCTTCCAATTCTCTAAGATCTCAATGGTTCTCTGTTTGTCCTTAAAGACATTAACCTTGCTAGACATTTTAGTTAACTCATCATAATTATAGGCTGCTGGCTCTAAATCATAGTCCAAGCCAAAAGCTTGATGCTTAAAATCAAATGTTTCAGACATCAAGAAATAATTACCTCCGATCATTAAGGCAATAAACGAAAATGTTCTCCAACCTCTTAACCAAAAGCCCATTGCCCCTACAAACATAATTAGGATAGAAAAGAATAATAAAGCAGATGCTGCTGCCGGGATTCTAAATAATTGTAGGTCTGTCAAATAACCTAGAGATACTAAAAATACAAATGTGACCATCTCCACGATCAATGCATTTGCATGATTTTGAAAGAATACTCTTTTTAATAATTTACTATCGTAGTGCTCTGTACTTCTAACTGGTCTAGCCTTATGAAAATGACTTAAATAAGTATCCACTCTCCAACCTCTTTCTAATAACATTGCCTTCTTTAAAGACATAGCATTATCAGTATCTACTTTTTTGTAATCTAAGTCGCTATCTAAGTTTTCACCTAAACCTAAGATTTTTGCCAGGTTAGCATTAGTGGTAAAGAAATAAGCAAATGACAAAGAAGTAATACTGAAGAAACCTGCAATTAAACCTATTACTCTGGTTATTACTTCCGTTTTGGATATCAACTCTGCTGTAACTTGAAATCGATATAGATATATAATGTATGCTACAAAAAATGTAAGTGGTATAATAAAATTATTCAGGCTGTACTTTACAAAGGGCCTACTTAATGTTGCCAAAAATGGAAAACGGTATGCATTTAAAATATAAGATGTGATATTCCATGTAATAAAAAAGCCACCAAAGGCAAAACCTAGAATATAAAAGCTAACAAAACTAACCTCTCCCATATACTCAGGATCAAAGAACAAGTGAGGTATACCATATTTTAATGCAATAGTCTCGGTTACAAAACCGAACAGTATAATCCAAATCAACATTAATAGAAAGTGCTTCTTCAAATTTAATAAAACCAGTTGTACAGGAAAACTGTAAAACACACCACTTACTATATCAAAAACCTTCTTCACCGTGGAAGATCATACGTAAATATGAAGAAAAGTTTACTAATAAGTAGAAAAAGAATTATTGCTGCTTCTCAAAAGCACCCATATCTACAAGCACACCAGACAATCTAGTATTTCCAGAAAGATCTAATTTTAGATCTCCATTGAAGTAAGCTGCACCTATATTCTTGTGTCCTGCATCGATACAAGGTGATAAATCTTGCAAACTATAATCATTAGTTCCATTACTTAAGAACAAAGGCGCTTCATCATCAATTACGCTCACCATTCTAGCGCTATCAAATAAATTTTCGGTTCGTTTAATTAAACTATGGCTAAACACATATTTAAACTCAGCACCAACTAAAGGAATAGAATCTATTTCAACTTCATCATCTAATCCTCCATAGACGATGCAATGCGTAAAGTTAGCATCAAACAATTGTGCAACCTGTATACCATCAGCTGCAATTAGATAATTTGCCATTCTTACCACTGGCTGTTTATGATCTAAACCTATATTGGTTTGCATATTTACAAAAGTACAGAAGTCGAAATCATAGATCCCTCCAAATTCTAACTGCACATTATTCTGTCCGCAATTGTAAATCAATGAATTTCTGGCCTCTATAATAGCAGTAATACCAATAATACCACTATTACTTACATTTCTAATGATTGAGTTTTCAATCAATACATTTGGCACCGTATTTAAGAATGAGTCATAAACTGCCGGTCTAGAATTATACTGCACCGCACCATTTCCCTCCCCAGGCAATGAATCTACTCTTATTCCGATTACAGAATTCTCGATAATCCCATAATTGATATAACTCTGATTAGAACCTTTAAGGAAATGTATTCCGTCCCATTGACCAGGAACATCTTCATAAAGTGTTTCTAATCTATCATGTTTAAATACTACCGGATTAGTTTCCGTTCCTTTTACGACCAAAGTTCCTTTTACATATAACCTAGAGTATTTATGAAAATGTAATTGGCATCCTTCTTCTATTACTAAAGTCTGACCAGAGTCTATAAGAATTGAATTGTAGATTAAATACGGCTTATCTGCCGTCCAAATTGTATCATTGATGATTTGACTATTGAAGTAATTTGCATTTTGACCATATGCAATTAATAGCATTTTTTGTGTGTTACCATTAGTAGTAAATAAAACTGAATCTTTTACTATGTATGGAAGATCATCTTCATTGGGGTCTACAGTTACCTCAACATGGATATACATACTATCATTTGCAGCAATGGTATAATCAACACCATTATTAGTAGACGCACCGTTAATGTTTAATCTAAATTGAGAATTATCACCACCAGCCAAATCAATGCTACTTACTTGTATAGACTGACTATGTTCATTATGTATTTTAAAACTAAGCGTGGTAGAACCAATTGTTGTAAAAACAGTATCGAAAGTTAAAGTGTCTGTTTTTAAAGTTAACATTGCTGTTGAATCTGTAATAACATTCTGCTTATTACAAGAAGAAAACAATACAATAACTGCTACAAAAAATAATGATAAATAGGTTCTCATGGTCTTAATTTAATGCTTTGACGAAGATAATGATTAATACTGTATTGCCTTAATCTTTCTAATCGATCCTAACCGCTAGGCTTACAACGGACACTTTAACATCATACTTTTCAATTAACAGTTTTGCAACTGCTTCTATAGTTGCTCCTGTTGTTACCACATCATCTACTAAAAGTACATGCTTTGCATCCAAAAACTGCTTTCCTAATTTATAACTACTAGCCATTCTATCGAATCTATCTCCTCTACCAATACTGGTCTGAGATCTTTGATGAGCCGCCCTTTTTACAACTTTATTGTATACAGGAACTCCTGTCATTAATGCTATCCCATCAGCAACCTCTTCGGCTTGATTATAGCCTCTTTTTAATAATTTCCTATAATGTAAAGGTATAGGAATAATAGCGTCTATCCCTTTCATAAACGCTGATGATAAAAGCTTTTTTGCGTAATAAGTACCAAGATGCTTCCCTATCTGTGGTTGATTTCCATATTTCAATCCATGAATTAAATGCTGAACATGTCCTTTTGATTGAAAATGATACAAACTAGTAGCACTTTCGATCGGCACTAATCCATCAAATTTCCTAATTAGATCATTATTAGTTGGATGGACTTCAAAACCAGTCTTTGGTAAATCAATTTCACAAGCAAAACATAAGATCTTTTCATCTTTTACTAAATCAACGCCACATGCTTTGCAGGAAGCCGGAAAAACTTGTAAAACAAAAGATTGAATAGCAGACTTTATCATTAGCTATTAAATAAGATTTGATATAAGTCTTCAATTTTACTCACCATCACTACTTCAATCTTAAATTTCTTATTAGCAAATGACTTTTTGTTATAAGTCGAGATGAATATTTTATCAAAGCCTAATTTCTCTGCTTCCGCTATTCTTTGATCTACTCTTGATACCGCTCTAATTTCCCCAGATAAGCCAACTTCCCCTGCAAACACATAACGATCAGAAACAGATAAATCGTCAAAACTAGAAAGTAAGGCTACTATAATAGATAAATCAATCGCTGGATCATCAATTTTAACACCACCAGCGATGTTTAAGAAAACATCACTCATCCCAAATTTAAAACCACATCTCTTTTCCAGAACCGCTAGAAGCATTCCTAATCTTCTAAGATCATAACCTGTAGCAGATCTTTGTGGCTGACCATAAACTGCCGGCGTTACTAGTGCTTGCGTTTCTATTAAAAGAGGTCTAGCCCCTTCAATTGTTGCAGCTATAGCTATTCCACTTAATGTTGATTCTCTCTCGGTAATTAATATTTCAGAAGGATTACTAACTTCACGCAATCCAGTTTCAAGCATTTCATAAATTCCAATCTCTTGTGTTGATCCAAATCTATTCTTTATGTTTCTTATAATTCTGTAGGCGTAATTTCTATCTCCTTCAAATTGTAATACGGCATCTACAATATGTTCTAACAATTTTGGTCCAGCTATACTGCCTTCTTTATTAATATGACCAATCATAAAAACTGGCACATTAGACTCTTTTGCAAACCGCTGCAATTCTGAAGCACATTGCTTCACTTGAGAAACACTTCCAGCTGCTGCATCAATTTGTTCTGAATATAACGTCTGAATGGAATCGATAATAACGATCTCAGGATCAACAGCTTTAATTTGGCTAAATATATTATGCGTAACTGTTTCAGATAAGATGAAGGTATTATCAGCTGCTTTACCCATTCTCTCAGCTCTCATCTTAATCTGTTGCTGACTTTCTTCTCCAGAAACATACAAGACTTTTAAATGACTTAAACTCAATGCAATCTGTAATAGTAAAGTGGACTTCCCAATTCCTGGCTCACCTCCAATAAGTGTAATTGATCCTGGAACTATACCACCACCTAATACTCTATTAAATTCTTGGTCAGTTGTAGGAACTCTTCTTTCGTCTTTTACTTCAATATTTTTAATCTGTAAAGGTTTAGCTACCGTTTTTACACCTTTTGTAGACTTTGGTTCCCAAGTAATTTTTTTAGACGCTTCTTTTTCAATTACTTCTTCTACTAAGGTATTCCATTCTCCGCATGCATTGCACTTACCTGACCATTTTGCAGCTTGCGCTCCGCAGCTTTGACAGAAGAATGCTGATTTTGTTTTAGCCATACTTAAAGATACTTTTTTCTTTTATATGTTCATTTTTGTTTGCAAAGCGATCTATTAATTTTTGCACCAAAAAATGAAGAGATAAAGAAAAGATAAATACTATATAGAGAACGACTCCCCACAACCACAAGACCTAGTTGCATTAGGATTCTGAAATTCGAAACCTTTACCATTCAAACCATCAGAAAAATCTAATGTTGTATTTAAAAGATAAAGAATAGAACGAGAGTCCGTAACGATCTTGATTCCTTTGTCTTCAAAGACTTCATCTTCAGCCTGAGACTCATTATCAAAAGTCATTTCATAAGATAATCCAGAACAACCACCTGCCTTAACCGCTACTCTCACAAAGTAACCAGGCCCTTTATCTTCATCTTGAAGTAAATCGGTAATTTTTTCTTTAGCACTATCTGATACAAATAACATATGAATCGTATTTAGATCTAAATTAGACAAATTCTAAATAATTTAAACGAAATCGAGTTAAAAAATGTTACGAAAGTGCTTATTTTAAAGCTTCTTGGAAGATTTTTATCACCCTATCAACATCATCTGAAGTTGTATACTTACCCAAACTAATTCGCATACATTGCTTCATCTCCTCAAAACTTAAAGCCATAGCTGTTAATACTCTAGAAGGTATACCCGTAACTGAAGAACAAGCAGAACCTAATAAAACTGCTATTTTACTGTTAATAGGTTTCAAGAATTCATGTATATTTATACCCACACAAACATTAACTACATTCCCTACTCTATCATCAAAATGTCCGATAATCTTGCATCCTAATGCTATTAATGCTTGCTCTAACTTAGAAGATAAAGGATGGTAATTAATATTGGTTTTAGCTTTGTTGAATTGTAAACCAGATAGATAAAAATATTAGTATTTTCAACCTGAAATTATGAAAAAACTAGAACACATTGGCATTGCAGTTAAAGATATAGAAGCTGCAAAAACAAAATATAAAGTTATTCTTGGTGTAGCATGTTATAAAGAAGAAGTTGTAGAATCGGAAAACGTGCTTACGGCTTTCTTCCAAACAGCAGATCAAAAGATTGAATTATTGCAAGCTACAAGTAATGATTCTGCTATTGCCAAATTCATCGAACAACGCGGAGAAGGAATGCATCACATAGCTTTTGAAGTTGATGATCTTGAGAAAGAAATAGAACGATTAAAGACAGAAGGCTATCATACTATCATCAAACCTAAAGCCGGAGCAGATAATAAAACCATTACCTTTCTTCACCCTAAAGATGCTAATGGAGTATTGATTGAACTTTGCCAGTCTAATCGATAAAATAAACTTTTCTAGTCTTAGAAATATAAAGCTGATTTTTAGCCAATTGGTTACTTGCTTCCTCAAAAGTTCCTTCAAAAATAGCTTGTCCTAGTAAGTTATAATAAACTTCTATTACTGCTTGAACATTTACACGACCAACATCAGAAATAACAT
The DNA here is from genome assembly GCA_042095635.1 of Chitinophagales bacterium. Taxonomy (GTDB): domain Bacteria; phylum Bacteroidota; class Bacteroidia; order Chitinophagales; family CAJXBJ01; genus JBELBA01. Next base: position 6,017 of record JBELBA010000038.1, on the reverse strand, counting down.
CATTACATTTAGGATGTGCTAAAAAGAAATTCCACATTAAATCATTCGCAGATAAAGCTGAAACATCATCTCCAATAGCGCTCTTTACTCCCCCATGCCAAGAGTGCCCTCCATCTTCCGTAAGATAATATGCTATCGAAGCATCACAATCACAGTTATAATAATTTGACACTTGAACTTCATCAGAATCTAATCTAAATAATGCACAATTATTATGATACGCCCATGCTCCTATAGTAGAATCATAGGGCGCACTATAATGATCTGAAACACCGTTTCCGATGCCCCCTTCATAAGGTACATTATCATCTAATTTCGATTGAAAATGAATAATTGCAACAGGATCTGTTGGATCACATGCTGGAAAACTCATGGCACTAGATACAGGGGCAATAGCTGCAATTCTATGAGAAGATTCGCATGCTAATCTATAAGACATATATCCCCCATTACTCATTCCGGTGGCATAAATTCGATTAGTATCAATTTCATAGTTTGCAATTAAGGTATCGATCAATAAATTTAAAAATCCAACATCATCAATATCTCTAGTGATAGATGAACCACAACAACCTCCGGCATTCCATGTTCTAATGCCTAAGCTATTTCTAAATCCATCTGGATAAACAACAATAAACTTAGCTTCATCTGCTTTAACAGACAATTGAGATTGCACTTCTAATTGCGCTCCACTGCCAAATCCACCATGCATGGCAATGACCAAAGAATAGCTTGTGTCTTCAGAATAATCTTTTGGAAGATGTAAATAATAAGATCTATCCATCTCATGATAAATTGAATCTTTTATCTCTGCCAAACAAAGTATTGGCAACATTAAGATTAATACTAATATTTTCTTGATAATAAAGGCTTTCATGCTTTACGATTCTATTAAGTCTCTTGTCAAATTATTAAAACATATACGAAACATTGAAAATCAATGATAAATAGACAAGAATAAATCGAATATATTATCCTAAATCAGTAATTTTGTTACATAAAATCAATCAACCATGAATAGAGATAACAAAATCTTTGATCTTATCGACCAAGAGGCAGATAGACAAGAATACGGAATAGAACTTATTGCATCTGAGAACTTCACTTCTAAGCAAGTTATGGAAGCTCAAGGATCTTGTTTGACTAACAAATATGCGGAAGGATTACCAGGTAAAAGATATTATGGTGGTTGTGAAGTGGTAGATCAAGTTGAAGATATCGCTAGAGAAAGATTAAAAGAAATCTTCGGAGCAGTATGGTGTAATGTTCAACCTCACTCTGGAGCTTCTGCTAATGCAGCAGTTTTCTTTGCATGTGTTAAACCTGGTGATACCATCTTAGGATTAGACTTATCTAATGGAGGTCACTTAACGCATGGTTCTCCAGTTAACTTTTCTGGTAGAGATTATAATGCAGTTCATTATACTGTAAATGATGACGGTGTTGTAGATATGGATGCAGTTGAAGCATTAGCAACTGAGCATCAACCAAAAATGATTATCTGTGGTGCATCTGCTTATTCTAGAGAGTGGGATTATGCAAGATTTAGAGCAATTGCTGATAAAGTTGGAGCTATATTATTATGTGATATGTCTCACCCTGCTGGATTAATCGCCGCTGGATTATTAGATAACCCAGTTCCTCATTGTCATATAGTTACCTCTACAACGCATAAAACCTTGCGAGGTCCAAGAGGTGGTTTAATTATGATTGGATCAGATATTGATAATCCTTGGGGCTATAAAACCTTAAAAGGAGAAATCAAGAAACTTTCTCAAGTTTTAGACGGAGCTGTTTTTCCAGGACAACAAGGTGGTCCATTAGAGCATGTTATCGCTGCTAAAGCAATTGCTTTTGGAGAAATCTTAACTGATGACTTTAAAACTTATGGAAAACAAGTTGTTGCAAATGCTCAAGCAATGGCTAAGGCATTTATGGATAAAGATTATAAAATTATTTCTGGTGGAACGGATAACCACTTGATGTTAATCGACCTAAGAAACAAAGGTATCTCTGGTAAAAAAGCAGAGAGAATCTTAAACGAAGCACATATCACTTTAAACAAAAACATGGTACCTAAAGATGATAAATCTCCTTTCGTTACTTCAGGAATTAGAGTTGGTGTATCAGCTGTAACGACTAGAGGAATGAAAGAAGCTGATATGGCAAAAATCGTTGAGTGGATGGATAGAATCATCACTGATTCTGATAATGAAGCTACAATTGCTGCAGTAAAAGAAGAAGTGCATACTTACATGGTTAACTTCCCATTATATAAAACGACTGAAATGGCTTAATCGTCTTTTCAAATTTGAATTAAAGAAGCCTTCTCATTTGAGAGGGCTTTTTTATATTTTAGAGCTATGCTAGTAAAAGAAGTAAGAGGACACAAACCACAATTTGGAGCGAATTTTTGGGCTGCTGAAAATGCAACTGTAGTTGGAGAATGTATATTTGGTAAAGATTGTACAGTTTGGTTTGGAGCTGTTGTTAGAGGTGATGTAAATGGAATCAAATTTGGAGATAATTGTAATATCCAAGACAATGCAACTGTTCATTGTACTTTTGAGCAAACTAGCGTAAACATCGGTAACAATGTAAGTATTGCTCATAATGCAGTTGTGCATGGTTGTACCATTGAAGATAACGTAATGGTAGGTATGGGAGCCATCTTAATGGACAACGTTTATGTAGAAACGAATGCTATTATTGCTGCTGGTGCAGTTGTATTAGAAGGAACAAGGGTTGAATCTGGACATATCTATGCTGGAGTACCTGCAAAGAAACTTAAGAAAGCAGATCCTGCTACACTATCAAATCTAAACCAAAGAGTAGCTAAGAACTATACCAAGTATGCAAGTTGGTTTAAAGAAGATTAATTAATTGACCACCTTCATGTTATAGAAGTATTTAGCATCTGCATCTTGGGCGAAATTCTTTTTATCACTACATTCTTTACAGTAAAGATTTCGGATACGTTCATCATCAAATATCTGGAAACTGATATTGCAAGGCCCAACAAATAATTGACACCATTGCGCTTTAGAAAGTATATTATAAGCATCTAACAACTCATCTACATAACCAGCGTTTGGAAACTCTTCTGGATGACGATATCTTACTTTAAGATAATAAGCCAAAATCTCTGGATTAGGTTTATCTTCTATAGCAAAAGGTGCTAATAAGGCTTCTGCTGTGCGCTTCTGACCATAATGCACAAAGAAGTTAGCAAAAGATAATGCGATACTATCATTTATGTCTAGACCATAGAAGTATTGCTTAATCTCTTCTACCGATTCATCTCTTAACGTTCTATTTCTTCTTCCCTTTTTCTTGATATAATAATTAGCTGCTTTAAAGTGATAATTGACCTCTAGATAATACATCTTCTCTCCTCCAAACCCATTCTCTCTTAAGTAGTCCAACTTTTTCTTAATCTTCTTTGGTGGCATTGATGCATCTGCTAAAGATGTGCCTTTCCATTCTCTAATACAGAAGTTTAGGTAATTGAATAATAACTCATTATCTATCTTTCTTAACTTACCTAGATGTGCCAATTTATCTCTTGTAGCTTCCCTCCATTCTTTAGTTTTCCATTCCTTTGGCATGTACTTTCTTTCTAACCAAAGCTGATTATTAATCAGCTTAGCAAACAGTCTTTTAGTAGGAATATGAAGCATCAATAAAGAAGCTGTATCGACCGTTCCATTGATAACCCCTTGCCACATCTTATATTGTAATGCCTCCGCATAGTCTCTATGATCCAATCTTATCATTCTATTACTAAATGCAGAATCTATGTGCATCTGAAATAACTTTACTAAAAACCTTCCATAAGATTGATCATCGTATTGATATAGAATTTTAAAATTAACCTCAGCCCTTCTTTGTTTAGCTAAATATGGTTCCATCTCTCTGGCGTATTTAGGCTTAGTTAATAAAGCTTTGATTTCTTCTTCTTCTTTATTTAACCAGTCTAAATGAATGGAATCTTGTTCTATTTGCTCATAAAAATAATCCCAATCTTCTTTGGCTTCAATTACTGCAGGAATCGCATCTTCTTGGACTGTTTCCATAGCAGAAATAATACTTTCGGCTCTTTGTTGTTGTAATGCTTCATTAACTAAATAATCACCTTCAACTGAAGCGTATGCTTTTATGGTAGCATCTTTAACAATAAAATCTTCTAAGGCCACAGAATCTAATAATGGTTTAATATCATCGTAGTTGTAAGTGGCTTTTCCTTTCTTAAAAGGGATACTAAATTTTAAGGCCATTTGCATGGTATCTGCATGGTAAGGTGTTTTATTGAAGCTCGTTAAATAAGGGATGTCTTTGGCTTCTTGAATGGTCTCTCCACAAATATTAGAGTAATGTAATACATGACAAACCTTCTTCTTCTGTATCACTAATATATTGATTTCATAAAAAGCATTTGGCTTTCTAAGGTGCTTGCCAATTTTAGTATCTAATGCTCTTGGCTTCCATTTTTCTTTTAAGGTATTTCTTACATCTCTTGGTTTTAATAACCAATCTCCTTCATCTCTATATTCTTTCATTATACCCCAAGCTTTTTCTCTTTTCTTCTGGTTAAATGCACGCTTTTGCATTCGCCATCTTTTAAAAAGTCTTCGTTTATAATAAGGTTCTTGAACTGCTCCATTAAGGATACTTTGCTGATTTCTTCTTGATGGCATTAAGTAGTATTCTCCATTACCACAGTCGTAAGGGATGTACTCAATGATTTCAACGGCTAAGCCATCTCTTCGATTATTGAATAAAGCCTCTACTAATTCTAGATTCTCTGTATATACTCTTATACTTCTACCTCTCCATCTTAATGCTATGGGTAAAGAATCTTGATGAGCTAATGCTGCCAAATCTCTACATTCTTCACATTGTTTTTCTCGCTTAGGCGCTCTAAGTTTAAAATCGAACTTCTTTGCTATTAATTGACTATCTACTTCACTAAAAGAAGCTATAGAGGGAGGGGGTTTATAATTAGAATATTTGAAATAACTTTTGTTTTCATCAAAATTGTATTTCCATTCTACCCAAGCAAACTGTTGTACAACTTTAATTTGTTTCTTCTCTGTTACTAGTGATATAGCACAACCTGTAATCTCCCAATCTTCATTATAGATAATTTTAGCATACTTTCTAGATCTATTCCATTGAAAAGCAATATCATAAGCCAAGTCATAATAAGTTCTATTGATAAAGGATTTTTTTCTTCCCTTCTGCTTTCTTGTTTTATTAAGGTAGGTTCTTCCTATCGCTTCCTGTACATGATATTCTTGACCTCCAAAATAGGTTACTCTTAACTCAGGGTTGGCTTTCTCTGGATCATCTTGGAAAGAAGATAAACTTCCAGATCTTTTGATAAACTTAGCTTGATCTAAAGCTGCTTTATATAAGATTAAATCATTAGCCAAAGCATTCATACCATTCATCTGCCTCAGACTATCAATTTGCTCCTTAATTGCATGCTCCAGAAATCTAATATCCAAATCAGCCATAGACGATATTTTATCGTGTACACTCTGAGCAAACATTAAGTTAGTACTCAATAAAAATAGGATGATATGCCAAAAGCGCGCTCGCATGCGATTACAAGATAAATGATACGTTATAGAATAGCAGTGGTTCCTTTTGTAATTTTATACAGCACTTTAACATTCTTGCTACACTTAGATTATCTTTATGCATATGAAGCAAAAGTCAATTCTATTTTTCGATGGTGAATGTATGCTATGTAATAGTTTCATTCAATTCTGTCTTAGAAATGATAAAGGTTACTTCCAATATATTTCTCTGCATGCTGAAGCAGCAAATAAATATGCCATACCTTTCCAAGAATATGATTCTATATTTTTAATGGAGCGTAATCAAATAGCTTATAGATCTAAAGCTGTGATAGGAATTATAAAGCATTTAGATTATCCCGCGCGTTTCTTGTACTTTCCAATTAAACTGATCCCGAATTATTTAAGGGATATAGTCTATAAATGGGTAGC
>JBELBA010000037.1:0-14967 GCA_042095635.1 Chitinophagales bacterium | reverse complement strand
CATAGTTTAAGGTAGTATGGTAATAAGTACTATCATAATGATTGATATTAGCACCTTTCTCAATCAACCTTAAACAAACATCAGTTCTATTATATTTAGCTGCACAGGTAAGCGGACTATCATGGTCTACACCTAATACTTCTATTTGCTTAATATGATCGACCAATAAATCGATTAACTCCTGATTACCTTCTCTTATCGCGCGATGCAAGAAAGTGCCATCTCCGCAGACCATCATGTCTAGCTTAAGCCCTCTAGCCATCCATTGCCGTAATAATTTATAACCTGGATCTCTTCTTGTAAAATAGCTATAGTCGTACTGGCCACCGATTAATTTATCGAAGTTAGCACCATGGTCAATTAACATCTGAATAATAGTATCATTACCAATACTATAAGCTTTTACTAATGGATTGTGTTCTGCATTTTCGTGCGAGTAGTTAGGGTTAACATTTCTACTCAATAAGTACTTGACGATATTGGCTTTGTTTACTTCTACTGCACTAGTTAGAATACTGTATTCAAATTTTAATTTTTTAGGCTGATAATCCGCACCATTTCTAATCAGCTTTTTTATTAGGTTTAGATCGCTTTTTAATACTGCATAATAGATCATGGTTTTTCCATATTCATCCCTAACATTAGGGTTAGCACCTAGATCTAATAATTGATTAACTATTTTCCAATTTTCTTGTTTTCTGGCAATATGTAAAAGCTTGTTGGTATCAATCTTAAGGCCACGATCAACAAATTTTGCTATTCTGGCACTGTCTGCAACAATCCATTCTCCATCGATTTGGTCTAATTTACTTTCAGATAAATTATAGCCTTGATCAAATAACCATTGCAGTTCATCCTTATCTCTAAGGTAGTTATGCATCTTTATGGTATTAATGTCAAATCCTCTTGCGGTAAGATCTCTAATTAGTTTTTTGTTAACTATTCCATTAATGCTGATAGTTAAAGGGTCGTCTCCTTGTTCTATTAAGAAGTCTACCATTTTTAATCCATGCTTAGTATAATAGGCCTCTTTTTTAAGGCTATTAATTTCTATTTGTAAAGGTCTTTGTCCTTGTATCCCAATATTACTTAAAGCATGTTCTTCATTTATAAAAAAGGTGAGTAGCTCGGTATTTTTAGTTCTTATTGCAATTTCAACGGGTTTAAAAAAGTAATTGATGGTTTGTCCATCTGTTGCTTCCTTTAAAATAGGCATCACGTCAATGAACAAAGCATTGATGTAACTATCTTCTTTGGCATTATAAGTGGCTTTTACCTGACAGTCACAATACAAGTTGATTTTTTTGTCCTTATAGTATTTAAGTGCAGTCTGGTCGTATTGCTTGTTGTTTAATAACCAATGACAAAACTCTTTTTCTAAGGCTTGATCTTGTGCCTTTAATGAAAAGGTTACAATAGATAATATGAATAGTACTTTTTTCAAATTAAATACAATATTTGTTGATGGCATTTTTAATTGTCGTGCAAGCTTGTACGATTTCTTCCTCCGAAATGATTAGCGGTGGCGCAATTCTTAAACAATTGTCGGCAAAAAGGAACCAATCTGTTAATATTCCATTAGCGATACAATCATCAATAATAGCTTTATTGATCTCGTAATTATCAAACTCTACTGCCATCATTAACCCGAAAGATCTTATTTCATTAATAGCAGGATGCTTGAGGTTATCTTTAAATAATTGTTCTTTAGCCTTAACCGTATCTATCAGTTCTGCTTTGTTTTCTATCAACGTTTCTAAGGTTGCTACACCAGCAGCACAACTTACAGGATGACCACCAAATGTAGTGATATGTCCCAGCCATGGCTCCGATTTAAAGTGATCCATGATATGCTTAGCACTAATGAAAGCACCTAATTGGAAACCACCTCCCATTCCTTTTGCCAAACATAAAATATCGGGCACAATATCAAATTGCTCGAAAGCAAATAAAGTACCTGTTCTTCCATATCCTGTTTGGATTTCATCTAAGATCATTAGTGCTCCAACCTCATCACATTTTGCTCTAACTTTTTTAAGGAAATCATTGGTTGGAGTGATTAAACCAGCCTCAGCTTGCACAGCTTCTATCAATACGGCTGCTGTATTTTCATTAATGAAAGCTAAATCTTCTTCCTTATTGTATTGGATATGAGAAACACCTGGTAATAGAGGTCTAAAGTTATTTCTGAAGAATTCATCACCAATCATACTTAGACAGCCATGTGTACTGCCGTGATAAGCGTTTTTAAAAGCAACCATTTCCGTTTTTCCAGTATATCTTTTAGCTAATTTTAGTGCACCTTCTACAGCTTCACTTCCAGAGTTAACAAAGAAAGTTGCATCCAATGATGCTGGTAACACTTCAGCTAACATTTTTGCTAATATTACTTGCGGACTTTGGATATATTCCCCGTATACCATCAGATAAGTGTATTTATCCATTTGATCTTTAGCTGCTTGGATCACTTTTGGATGTCTATGCCCCAAGTTACTTACACTAATTCCAGATATAATATCCATGAAAGCTTTTTTATTGGCATCATAGATATACATACCTTCTGCTTTTTCAAATTCTAACATTAAAGGAGCATCACTAGTTTGCGCTTGATGTTTCAGGAATAATTCTCTTTGTGTCAACATACTTAAATATAGGGTTTTTTTAATATTAAACCTTTTCGATTCTCTAGCGTCTAAGAATTATCAAATGAAATTGATTGAGTTTAACAGATAAGGAAATATTTGAACAGTTTCTGGCTGAAGAGACTAAAGAACAAGCCTTTCTTATGCTTATTGCTAAGTATAAAGAGAAGTTGTATTGGCATATCCGTAGAATGTTATTTAACCATGCGGATACGGATGATTTATTACAAGATGTCTTTTTAAAACTCTGGCAGAAGTTGCATTTATTTAAAGGGAATGCTGTTATTTATACCTTCATTTACAGGATTGCTACTAATGAAGTTATTGATCATATCAACAAGAAAAAGAGAAAAGCAGAATGGTCTTTAATTAGTGATGAAGGCGATTATGAACAAGAACTTATCTCACCTTCATTTATTGATGGAGATGAGATACTTAGAAAACTTGATGCTGCATTAGAAAAACTACCAGAAAAGCAGCGACTTGTCTTTAATATGCGTTATTATGATGAGATGACTTATGATCAGATCTCTGAAGTATTAGATACTTCGGTAGGCGGATTAAAAGCCAGTTATCATCATGCAGTAAAAAAAATTGAAAAATATTTAAGGTCAGATTAAACCTTACAGCAACATATTAGTCTAAAACATAACATATGGACAACAAGAAGCATATACTAGACGAACTACAAAGGCTTAATTCTAGTCTTACAAAAGTTGATAAGGAGCAACCTAAATCCCTGCCTGATAATTATTTCGATGGATTAGAAAATTCCATTATGGATAAGATTAAAAAGACAGATGCTGCACCAAAGGTGATTGACTTTAAAGTTAAAGAAGCGCCGAAAAGCTATACTGTTGATTATAGAAAGTGGTCTATTGCAGCAGGTATTGCATTATTAATCTCTATAGCTGTAGCGATTTGGCCTAGCCCAGAAATGAAGTGTGATACTTTAGCTTGTTTAGATGACGATATCATTCAGTATTATGTAGAAGATCATATGGATGACTATGAAGATCTGATTTTGGACGAAGTTGATTTTGAAGATTTATATGAAGCAGAATCTATAGATGACTTGTACTTAGATGAAATTGATGAAGCCACTTTAATAGAAGAATTATGATTAAGAATATACTCCCTTTAATAATTGCATTATTTGTATTTAATGGATTGTCTGCCCAACGTTTTCCTGGCGGACCACCACCTAGTTTTGAAGAGAAAGAAGCGCAGATAAAAGCACATAAGATTGCTTTTTTAACAGAGCAATTAAATCTTTCTCCGGAAGAAGCACAATTGTTTTGGCCTGAATATAATGAGTATAGTCTTAAAGAAGCTGCTATAAGAGCAGAGCATAAAGCATTAAGAAAAAAGATGAGAGATGCAGACCAATTTTCTGATGCAGAAGTGGAAGAAGGTATGCTAAAGTATATGCAAGTTGAAAAAGCAGAAGTAGAGTTAAAAGAAAGCTATCATCCCAGATTTATAAAGGTCTTGGGTGTACGTAAGACTTTACAACTTTATAAGGCAGAGAACGAATTCAAAAGGGTATTACTAAGAAGGTTAAAAGGAGGAGGTGGTCCACATTAAGGAATCACCTCTATACCAATTTCCATCGCATCTAATACATCTTCCGTAGTTGCTGGTAATATACTTATGTTGTATTTGCCAGCTGTTGGCAGTGTGATATCAGTTAGATATTCTACATCAACAATATCGCCTAATGCAGAACCAGTTACTAAACCAGATTCATCTCTCACTGGTATATTAATGACTTGTGGCAGTGCAGTTGGTGGTGTTTTTTTCTTGTTGCAAGTAATGACCACTTGCACAGGCATATTATTATACCTGAAATATACATTATGCCTAAAGAGTAATTTCAATTTGGCATTAGCCTCTTCAGGTTTTAAATCAAATTCAAAATCTACACTTTGGCCTTTGTGCCAAACCATTTCACTTGAGACTGATTGATGGTCAGAATAAATGCTTTTAGATCCACAAGCGAACATACAAAGCACAATAAGAGTATATAATAAGTAGTTTTTCATGTCATTTTATTTACATGATCTAATTTAACAATAATGCGTTTATATATACTATGAAAGATTTTATATCATTGTTTTCCTTCTATTACGAATTGAAATTTCATTTTATTACTTTATTATAGAATAAAATTATGGATAAGTTCAAAAACATATTACTTTTTTTTGTGATCTCTTATTTCTGTATGCCTGCACAGTCATGGATGGGAGGGATGGATCCATTACATTTGGATTATGAAAAAGCAAAATATAAAGTAGATAGTATTACTGCTCATCAAGCTAATATCAGAGGAATGGGTATTAAAATGTTTAATCGGTGGGCCTATGAGAATCGATTTCATTTAAATGCTTCAGATTATATTAGTTCTAAGCAATCAGTCTATAATAATTTTCAAGCTTATAAAGCCAATAGAAACGTTTCGGCCAGTCGATCGGAATTACCTCAATGGTGGCCTTTAGGTCCTTTCGATTGGACGGCTAAAGGAGAAACGCAAGCCAATAACCCAGGGATGGGAAGAATTAACGCTGTAAGAGTAGCATCTTATAATGAAGACGTCATCTTTGTTGCAACAGCAGGTGGTGGAATATGGAAGTCTGAAGATGGAGGTGCACATTGGAATACAACAACAGATACTTTAGGGATTATGGCTTTCTCAGATATCGCTATTCATCCTACAGATTCTAATATTGTCTATGCTGCAAGTGGGGACAGAGATGGCTTAGACATATATGGAATGGGTATTTATAAATCTGAAGATGGAGGATTAAGCTGGAAACAAACCTCATTGAATAGAACAAAATTCACTTATAACTATACGATAAACAGATTACTGATTAGCGAGACTAATCCTAATAAAGTTTATGCTTGTAGCCCTAAAGGAGTATACAAAACAGAAGATGCTGGTGAAAATTGGGATTTAATATACGAACCAGATGGGGGCGGTTTTGCAGGAAGTTTTAGCGGAGAGAATATCATGAATATTATGTTTCATCCTACAGATTCTAATACCATTTATGCAGTAGGCTCGGATTATAAAGTTACTTATGATGGAGGTGAAACATGGGAAAATCAGGAATCAGGTTTATTAGGAAATATTGGAAGATGCGAAGTTGGCGTTAGTGCCGCTGATCCGGATAGAGTTTATGTATTAGTAGCAGATGCAGACTATAACTATGATGGAGTCTATAGATCTGATGATAAGGGTAAAAACTTCTATATGGTCACAGACCCAGACATTAATGTTCTTGGATACAGTCTTACCGGTGACGATGACAGAAGTCAAGCATTTTATGATCTTGGCTTAGCTGTTAATCCGGAAGATGCGGATGAATTCTTTACTGCAGGTATAAATATCTGGACTAGTACTAATGGAGGTGTAACTATGAAAAACATGACGGACTGGCATTATAATAGTCAGCCAGATTATTGTCATGCAGATGTACACCATATTCATTTTAAGCACGGCCGTTTTTGGTTAGCCTCCGATGGAGGAATATTTGTATCGGACGATAAGGGACAAAGCTGGAATGACCTTTCTGAAGGGTTAGTGATCTCTCAATTCTATGCTTTAGAGTTAGATACTGAAAATAATAGAATATTGGCAGGATCGCAAGACAATGCCTTTTCTTATTATAGAAACGAATCTTATGAGAATATATGGGAAGGAGATGGCTTTATATGTAAATTCTCTCCGGATGATACAGCTACGTTTTATGTCGCTACGCAATATGGTCATATCTGGAAAACAGAAGATAATGGCGATCATTTTGATTATGCTTACCCTGCGGAGATGAATGGAGAATGGATGACTCCTTATCAGATTGATGCGGAGGATCCTAACATACTTATAGCTGGTTATAATGAAATTTATAGATCTGAAGATGGCGGTCTATCATGGGATGTAATGACTAGTTTTAATGAGAGTGATAACTTTGAAGTGTTAGAAATTGCTAATTCTAATCCTGATTATATCTATGCAAGTAAAGGTGGATTGTTATACTTTACTAAAGATGGTGGAGTGTCTTGGGCTTCTACTAATCTATCTGGTGTTATATCATCCATATTGATTCATCCTTCTAATCCAGATCGAATCTACCTTACTTTTGGATCTAACAGAACCAATAAAGTAAATGTAAGTTTTGACGGCGGTCTTACTTTTGAAAACTTATCTGATTCTTTACCCAATTTAGATGCTTTTACTATCGCTTATGAAAGTGGTAAAAATGGTAGATTGTATTTAGGTATGGAGATCGGCGCTTATTATTTAGATAGTACCATGACTGGATGGCAGCCCTTTATGAATGGATTACCAGAAGCAAGAGTAGTTCAGATTAAAGTAGATGAAACTAATGGTATTATGAGAGCTTCTGTTTATGGTAGAGGTTTATGGCAAGCACATCTAGATGGTAATGTTGGTGTAGAAGAACTTAATGGTTTATCCCAAATGCAATTTAAAGCCTATCCTAATATTATAAAAAGTAATACAGTTATTCAATTAGAACTGGAAGATAGAATAGATGGAGAGCTTTTACTTTGGGGCTTAGATGGAAGAAAGATAAAGTCTTATCCTTTCAATCAATCTGGAAAGATTGAATGGTCTCTAAGTATGCAAGGGTTAGCTAGTGGAGCATACTTTGTTTCCTTAAAAGCAGATGAGCGAATAATGAAAACAATTAAGTTGATTAAAGAATAAAAAAAGGCCAATCATTGATTGGCCTTTTTTTAAATCATTTTATAGAAGTTTACTATCTAACTGCTACAACAGAAATTTCAACTAAGGCGTCTTTAGGCATTCTTACTACCTGAACACATTCTCTTGCTGGTGCTGTTTCAGAAACAAAATAGTTTCCATAAACTTCATTGACTTTATCAAAGTCATTTAAGTCTTTTAAGAAGATGCTACTTTTTAAAACATTATTAAAGGTTAATCCACCTTTGTTTAACACTGCTTTAATGTTAGCCATTACTTGTTTTGTTTGCGCTTGTACGTCATCTTCGCCAACCATTTCCCCTGTTGCAGGATCGATAGCTACTTGCCCAGAAACATAAATAATGTTGTGGGACTCTACTCCTTGGTTATAAGGTCCAATAGGAGCGGGAGCGTTTTCTGTTTTGATTATTTTCTTATTCATTTGAAATAAGTTTAACTTTATGTTTGTCCCAAAATATAAAATCTTTCCTATATATGACAAAAGTTTTAATCGTAGGTTCTCCACAAAGGATTGAAGAGCTGCAAAATAGAGCATGGAATAACTGCCAAATGACTGTTTTTAACGGAACAGGATTTGATGACTTAGCTAACCAAGCGGGTTTATATGATTTAGTTGTTGACCTTAATTTAGATGAGCAACCTGTTAGAATTAATGCTTATAAAGGTCTAGATGTACCAGTAATTGTAGCAGCTGTTAAGGTGCAGTTAGCAGAGATGGGAGCCTTAGTAGATGGTGCTTTAAATTGTACCTTAATAGGTATGAATTGTTTATCTACTTTTATTGACAGGCCAGTTATAGAGTTGTCTTTATATAACCAAAAAGATAAAGTTAAATTAAAAACCTTAATGGCTGATTTAGGACAAGAATTCCAATTAGTAGAAGATAGAGTTGGTATGGTAACACCAAGAATCTTATTCATGATTATGAATGAAGCTTGCTATACTTTGCAAGAAGGAACAGCAAGTATCCCAGATATAGACTTAGGAATGAAGTTAGGAACGAGCTTCCCATATGGACCTTTTGAGTGGGCGGATAGAATAGGATTAGAAGATATTTATACTACTTTAGAAGCAGTCTATGATGACACTAAAGACGAGCGTTACAAGATCTGTCCTTTATTAAAGACCAAGTATTTAAGAGACGAAATTTTTATTCAATAAAAGATGAAATTACTCATACATTCCACCAAACAATCTAATCGATTAAGGTATACATTCGATCTTATTTTTAAGGATGTATTAGGCGTGGATTATGAGATCACTGATAATAAGCAAACCTTCATCAATCATTATGGTGCTAAACTGAATTATTCTGTAAAAAGAATAAGTGAGCAGGAAGTACATATTGTAAATGTGGGGCTGTTATTTAGAATAGGAATACAAGAACAAAGCTTTCATGTAGAGGAATTTAAGGAATTACCTACTTTCTATCAAACCAATGATAACTCGGATCTTCCTTTCGATCCTTTTGCAGCAAGCTTTTACTTGGTAAGTAGGTATGAAGAATATTTACCCTATCAGCCAGATCAATTTGGACGTTTTCCTGCAAAAGCTTCTGTTGCCTATCAAAATGGATTTTTAAAAAAACCAGTTGTTAACCACTATGCCAATTGGATCAAGGAATTAATATTAGAAAAGTTTCCTGAGACCATTTTTCCAGCTAAGCCTTTCGAGTTTATGCCTACCTATGATGTAGACGCTGCATATGCTATCAAGTATAAAGGTTTATTAAGAACAGTTGCGGGTATAGGATCTTCTTTAATTAGAAGAGATATGCGAGAACTGAGAAGAAGGTTTGATGTAATCTTTAACGGCGAAAGAGACCCTTACGATACTTTCGATTATATGATTAGTTTGCAAAAAGAACACTTGTTAGAACCCAAGTATTTCTTTTTAGTGGGAGACTATGATGAGTATGATAAGAATGTTTCTTTGCAAGTAAATGAGTTTAGATATCTTATTAAGTCTATCAATGATTATGCTGAAGTAGGTATACATCCTTCCTTTGCATCTAATCAAGATTTCGATCGATTAAAGATGGAGATACAGCGCTTAAGTGGTGTTTTAAATAAAGAGATTAGAATCAGTAGGCAACATTTTTTAAAGTTGCACATTCCTAATACCTATCAAAGACTCATCGAATTAGAAGTTTATGAAGATCATTCTATGGGATATGCTTCAGAAGTTGGTTTTAGAGCAAGTATTTGCGCTCCTTTCTATTTTTATGATTTAGACTTTGAAGCCAAAACGAAATTAAAGATTTATCCATTTGCGGTGATGGATGTAAGTCTAAATTTATACTTAAATCTTTTACCAGATGAAGCGATTGCAGAATGCAAAACACTTATTGATGAGGTAAATGCAGTTGGAGGTAAGTTTATTACACTATGGCATAACCAAAACCTTTCCAATGAGAAAGAATGGAGAGGTTGGGTAAGAGTTTATGAAGATTTAGTAGCGTATGCTACTTCGGTTAATCGATAATCCTTCTAAGACCTAAATTATAGGTAGATCTATTTCCAATATCTGCCCCAAGCAAAATTGCCTAATAACATAATTACCGGACTTAACCAATGCTCCTGCAGTTTGTGTTTGTAGGTTAATTTTTCTCGGTAAAGATCTTTCAGTGGTGCTTAGTTCCGAACATTACTTTTTATTTACACTCCAGTCATAAGTGTATTTATCTACGACATAATCCGCCCCTATAGGTTTAGCTCTATATTGATTGATAAATGAGATATAATCTTGACCTTCCGACTTAAAATCTTCACTATACCAGAAGAAGATCTCAGAGATTTTAACGATTTTCTTACCATCATTTACCTGAATAAACTCATCATTGTTTAATGCTAGTTTTGTTCTTTCTTCCAGCATCGCTTCTAAATTTTCTGGTGTGTAAGCGAAACTCGCAATTTTAGGACAACTTATAGCTCCGCATACTAATACAAAGTGCAATCTTGCATCATTGTATATAGGTCTTAATTTTTCGTTTTCAATTTCGTTTAAAGTGATTTTCTCACCGCCGATATTATGCTTTTCTTTTTCGAAGAATCCTTCAATATTTAATGGGTTATCTATTGGCCAACTATCAACTAATCCTTTAATTACAGAAATGTTGTAAGCATTAATTAGGAAAGCTTTTCTTTCCTGATCCTTCATAGACTCAATATCTGCATTGGCTATTATTTTAACCAAGTCGTCCATATCATCGGGGTTATCTAAAATTGCATCGTAATCTACTGCACCATTGCTTACATTTTGTGCAAAGAAAGATTCAGATTTTGCGAAGAAATCTTGAGCGATCATTATATTTGAAATAATGATAAAAGTCAGTGATAAGAGTATTTTAGTCATAGTTATTTGGTTAGGGCTAAGTTAAAGTAGTCAATCCAAATGACTCGTCAAATTTTTGACAAACATACTGGCGAATAATATAAAAGACTGGAGAGGTTGGTTTAGCGTAAATGAAGAAATTTTGGCTTATGCAGCTTCAAAATGATTCAAATTATCTCCACCAATTTTATTTTAAAATCTGAAATTCAATCCGAATAATTATTTGTTTTTAGTGACCAATTGTAAGGCGTATATTTTATCAAAGGGGAGCTATTATTTGAAATAATACCATTTCTTTTAAGAATATTTATAATGCCTTTTTCACCACCAAAATCAGTTTTAAACCATTCAAAAATTTGACTGATATACACAACATTGCCTAATGAATCAAATGTTGAATTAGTTTTTACAAATGCTTGCTCTGCAAGCGCTAAGTCGCGCTCTATAGTTTGGGGTTTATAATAGTTTATAGCAGGGCAAGATGAAGCACCGCAGTTCATGGTAAAGTGTATACGATAGTCTAATTGTTTTAATTTAAATTTATTTATTAAATCATGATTATCTAATTTACCTCTAAGAATGCCATGTTCAATTTGATCAAGGCTTATATTATACTGCCCAAAGGCAAGGTCTTGGGTTTTAAAGAATTGATCTCTTTTATGAAATGAGCTTGAGTCCTTAGATAATTTATATTGTACAAAAGCATTATATATATTAATCCAAAAAGCTAATTGATTGGGATAATCAGATAAGTCTGTTTGGAGTTTTTCTAAATCTATTCTTTTTATGGTATCTATGTAATTTTCTACTTTGTCTCCCTGTCTTATTTTGAGATAGAAGTCTTGAGAAAAATACATCAAATTAGCAGGGTAATCAAAGTCTTTATAATTCTTATCAGATGCATCCGTATTAGAAATTGAATTACAAGAATTAAGGATTATCCCTAATAATATAAAGTAAAACGTTGTATTTTTGAGGTGCATGTTAAAAATGAAATAATTATTTGATAAGAAAGATAAGCTATAATTATTTATTGTTTGTATTTGTTAGCCATTCTGTATTTTCTCAAAGTTTCTGTAGTAAACCTGACTTACCAATTAGCAATTATGTTTTAAATGGATTATTCGAACGATAATACAATTTAACACCT
The DNA here is from genome assembly GCA_042095635.1 of Chitinophagales bacterium. Taxonomy (GTDB): domain Bacteria; phylum Bacteroidota; class Bacteroidia; order Chitinophagales; family CAJXBJ01; genus JBELBA01. Next base: position 3,092 of record JBELBA010000037.1, on the reverse strand, counting down.
TTTCTCATCAACTGTCTAGTATATAAGTTCATTTCTTTTATTTTTATAGTACTTAATCTAAATTTTCAAAAACCTAATTATGAAAAAATTGAGAAATCTTGGCTTAATCGCAGCATTTGTGTTATTTGTTGCAAGTTGTGCCGTTACTGGAAGTAAAGCATATACAACTAAGCAAGCTACAGACAAAAATGGATACAACTACGAATATGTAGAGAATGATCCGACTAATGCAAGAATCTACACTTTAGACAATGGACTAAAAGTGTATTTAACTGATTACGAGGATAAGCCTAGAATTCAAACTTATATCGCAGTAGCAGCAGGATCTAAAAATGATCCTGCAGATGCAACTGGCTTGGCTCACTATTTAGAGCACATTTTATTTAAAGGAACTTCTAAGTTTGGTACACAAGACTGGGAAAAGGAAAAACCTTTGTTAGACAGTATTGAAGCAATGTTCGAGCATTATGGAACTATTACTGATGCTGCAGAGAGAAAAGCTTATTACCAGTTAATTGATCAAGTTTCTAATGAGGCTGCTTCATTTGCAATTGCTAATGAGTATGACAAAATGATTGCAGAATTGGGCGCAACAGGAACAAACGCATATACAGCTAATGAAAGAACTGTATATGTTAATGAGATTCCCTCTAACAGCTTAGAAAAATGGTTAGCTGTAGAAGGAGAAAGATTTTTAGAAGTAGTGCCAAGATTATTCCACACAGAATTAGAGGCAGTATATGAAGAGAAGAACAGAACATTAGATTCTGATATGAGACAAGCATGGGAGAAAATATATGCTGCGCTTTTCCAAAAACATCAATATGGAACACAAACAGGTATTGGTACAATTGAGCATTTAAAGAGTCCTTCTATTATTGAGATTAAGCAGTTCTTCGATAAGTATTATAGGCCAAACAATGTAGCTATTTGTCTTTCTGGAGATTTAGACTTTGAAGAGGCTATTCAATTAGTAGATAGCAACTTTGGTAAATGGGAAGCAAAAGAATTTGAGCCATTTAGACCAGCAGTTGAAGAACCAATTACTGCTATAAGAGAGCACAATGTATATGGACCACAAGGAGAATCGGTATTTGTAGGTTTTAGATTCCCAGGAAAAAACACAAAAGATGCTAAGCTATTAACAGTAACAGATATGTTATTATCTAATGGCGGTGAAGCAGGATTATTAAATATTAATTTAGGAACAAGTCAGAAAGTAATCGGACCTTGGTCTTACCCAGATATGATGAATGACTATAGTGCACACATGTTATCTGCAACTCCAAGACAAGGGCAGGCTTTAGAGGAAGTTAAAGATTTATTATTAGCACAAATTGATAGTATTAAAGAAGGTAAATTTGAAGACTGGTTAATAGAAGCAGTAATTACAGAGTTAAAGAAAGGCTTTACGAGAGGATTAGGTTCTAATCAAAGCAGAGCAGACATGTTTGTTCAGTCTTATACATCTAATCAGACTTGGCAAGAATCTTTAGAGTCAATTGATGAGTTAAATTCTATTACTAAGAAAGATATAATGGAGTTTGCGAAGAAAAACTATACCGCAGATAACTATGTTGTCGTGTATAAGCGTTTTGGTGAAAACCCAGATAAGCAAAATGTAGAGAAGCCAGAGATTAATCCAGTACCAGTAAATAGAGATGCTATCTCTAATTTTAGAGAAGGTATTCAGAAAATTACTTCGTCTGAGATTGAACCAGTATTCATGGACTTCGAGAAAGATATTAAAATATCTAGTATCAAAGAGAACTTACCAATGTATTATAAAGAGAATATCGAGAACGGATTATTCGACCTGTATTATGTATTTGAAATGGGTAACTTAAACGATGCTAAAACAGCATTAGCAGTTGATTACTTAAAATACTTAGGCACGGATAAGTATGCTGCAGAGCAATTTCAACTAGAGATGTATAAGTTAGGTTGTGAGTTCAATGTATTCTCTTCAGACAAGCAGATCTGGGTTAGCTTAAGTGGTTTAGATGAGAACATGGGTAAATCAATGGATTTATTTGAAGAATTATTAGCTAACTGTACACCAAATGATGACGCATTAGCTAATATGATTATGGATATCCAGAAGAATAGAGAAGATGCCAAGAAAGACAAGGGTACGATCTTAATGGATGGTATGGCTAGTTATGCTAAATATGGTGCAACTAATCCTTTCTCTCATCAATTATCCATTAAAGAGTTAAATACATTAACTGGTGCAGAATTAGCAGATAAGGTGCACGCTTTAACTCAATACGAGCATAAGGTATTATACTATGGACCAAGAAAGGAAAGTGATGTAACTATGCTTATCAGTCAAAAGCATATCACTCCAGCTAACATGACTGTTGTGCCTGAGATGCCTAAATTTGAAGAGTTATCCACTGCTAGTCCTACCGTTTACTGGGTAGATTATGATATGGTTCAAGCTGAGGTGATATTATTATCTAAGCAAGAAGCAGTTGATAAGACTTTATCTCCTAAAGTGAGATTATATAATGAATACTTCGGTGGAGGTATGGGATCAATCGTTTTCCAAGAAATGAGAGAGTCTAGAGCATTAGCTTATTCTGTATACTCTAGATATAGAGAAGCAAGAGAAGCTGGCAAGCCTAACTATGTTATGGCATATATCGGTACACAAAGTGATAAGTTAAGACAAGCTTTAAATGATATGGTAGACTTAATGTATAACATGCCAGAATCTCATGCTGCATTTGAAGATGCTAAAAGTGCAATCATTAGTAATATGAGAACGAAAAGAACAACGAAGTCAAGTATTCTTTTCTCCTACTTATCTGCACAGAAGAAAGGTTTAGACTATGATCAAAGAAAGGATATCTTCGAAGGTGTTCAGAACTTATCTTTAAAAGATGTAGTTGTTTTCCAAGAATCTAACATTAAAGACAGACCATTTGTGATTTGTGTAATTGGATCTAAGGATAAATTAGATTTCGATGCATTAAAGCAATACGGTGAATTAAAGCAATTAAGTTTAGAAGATATCTTCGGATATTAAGATTAGCTGATTAATAAGATAAAGGGCTCTACAGTGATGTAGGGCCCTTTTTTTGTAC
>JBELBA010000036.1:0-15364 GCA_042095635.1 Chitinophagales bacterium | reverse complement strand
AAACCAATACACATAAAGCAATCGAAGCTTTTAAATTATTTGTGACGCTTTTCCCTAAGAGTGAAAAGATCCCAGAATGTAATGCCTATATTGACGAATTAAGAATTGTATTACAGCAGAAGGATTTTGAAGCTGCTAAGCTTTATCTAAAACTGGAGTATTATGAAGCTGCTAAGCTTTCTTTTGAAAATCTATTGATCGATTATCCTGATTTTAGAAATAAAGAAGAAGCTAGTTTCTTGGCTATTAAATCCTATTACTTATATGCATTAGGAAGTATTCAGGAAAAACAAAAAGAAAGATTTACCTTTGTGAAAGGTATGTACCAAAAATTTATTGGCAAATATCCAAGTAGTGCGTTTACGAAAGACTTGAAAAACATAAATGCCAATTGTAATAGAAACTTGAATAAATTAAATATTTAATAAAATGGGTAACCTAAAAAGTATCAAAACTTCTTCTTCAATTCAATCTAGAGAATTGTCTGAATTAGCTGAGCAAACTGGTAACGTTTATGAAGCATTAGCTATAATTGCTAAAAGAGCGAACCAAATGAATGTTGAATTAACTGAAGAGTTAAAAGAGAAATTACACGAGTTCTCCTCAACTACTGATAACTTAGAAGAAATTCATGAGAACTTAGAGCAAATTGAAATCTCTAAGTACTATGAAAAATTACCAAAGCCAGTATTATTGGCTTTACAAGAATATAAAGAAGGTTCTACTTACTTCAGAAGAAAAGAAGAGGAGTAAATCTCTTGAACTTAGAAGGTTCTAAAATATTACTTGGTGTTACCGGGAGCATTGCAGTCTATAAAGCTGCAACACTAGTTAGAGAATTAGTGAAAGCTGGTGCCGAAGTAAAAGTAATAATGACTAAAGGCGCAACAGATTTTGTTGCGCCTTTAACGTTTTCTACCCTTTCCAAAAATCCTGTTATTATTCAATATGCTAATGAGCAAGATGGAACTTGGAACAATCATGTAGAACTCGCTTTATGGGCAGACTTATTTATTATCGCTCCGGCAACTGCAAATACGATTGCAAAATGCGCAAATGGAATATGTGATAATGTAATGATGGCTACTTATCTATCTGCAAAATGCCCTGTTGCACTTGCTCCGGCTATGGACTTAGATATGTACAAGCATCCTGCTACAAAAAAAAATATCTCAACCATTCAATCTTACGGTAACATTATTATCCCGGCCGAACATGGCGAATTAGCAAGTGGATTAGTTGGCGAAGGAAGAATGGCAGAACCAGCAAACATTATTTCATTTATCCAAAACATCTAAGGATGGATTTTAAGGGTAAAAAAGTATTGATCACAGCTGGTCCAACTCAAGAACCTATTGATCCTGTAAGATATATATCTAATCACTCTAGTGGTAAAATGGGATTTGCATTAGCCAATTACCTAGCAGATAAAGGTGCAGTTGTTACTTTAGTTTGTGGACCAACACAGATTGATACTCAAAATGAATCCATTAATAGCGTTAATGTATTAACTGCACAAGAAATGTATGATGCTTGTCATCAGTATTTCAGAGCTACTGATATTGCTATCTTAGCTGCTGCAGTTGCAGACTACACACCTAAGTATGTTGCTGATCAAAAGATCAAAAAGAAAGACAACGAATTAAGTATTGAATTGGTTAAAACTAAAGACATCTTAAAGTCTTTAGGAACCATAAAAACTGAGCAACAAACCTTAGTAGGATTCGCATTAGAAACCAATAATGAAATTGAAAACGCAACCAGGAAATTGCAGCAGAAAAACTGTGACTTTATTGTACTCAATTCTTTAGCAGATCCAAATGCAGGATTTGGGCACGAAACCAATAAAATTACGATCTTAAATAAGTTTAGTGAACAAACTTCATTTAACTTAAAATCTAAATCTGAAGTTGCCGTTGATATCTGTGATTATTTAGATAAATTTATAAAAAGGAATAAAGCCTTATGAAAAAGTACACTTTAGTTCTCATCGTCCTATCTTCTTTTGCATTCGATGCAATTGGACAAGAATTAAACTGCACAGTTTCGCTTAGCAATACAGGGCAAGTAAAAAATAGAACTGAAGAAATCTACAATAACATGCGAACTGCTATTGAAGACTTTATGAATTCAACCGTTTGGACAGCAGATAAATTTGGTGCCATTGAAAAGATAGATTGTAGTATTGCTATCAATGTCACTGAAGAGACTGGAACCAACTCTTACACAGCAGAAGCAGTGATTCAATCTTCTAGACCAGTATTTAACTCTAGCTATTCTACAACCATCTTTTATATGAAAGATGCAGACTTTAGTTTTTCCTATGCAGACGGAGAACCATTAATATTTAATGAAGGTGCTTATACTTCTAAGATTACTTCAATGTTAGCCTTCTATGCTTATTTAATACTTGGAATGGATTACGATTCTTTTCAGAAATTTGGAGGAAATGATTACTATACCAAAGCCATTGACGTTGCCAATAACGCCGGTTGGGCAGATGCTGGAGAATATAGTAGGTATTCTATCATCAAATTGATTCAACGTCCAGACCACGAAATCTTTAGAAAATTCTTATACGAATATCACAGATTTGGATTAGATGCTATGTATAGTAACATGTCTAAAGCACAAAATAAGATTAATGGAACATTTAGACATTTAGATAAATTCTTAAAAGACGTACCAGGATCTAACTGGTTAAATATTCTATTCAATTGTAAGCGAAATGAATTCGCTAATATCATTAAGAAACTAAGCCCGGAAAAAAAGGAAGCCACTATTAAGTTGCTTAATGGTTTAGACATTAATAACAGAGGAGTTTATAATAAGGTTAAAAAATAATGCTTCAATACTTAAGAATACAGAATTATGCTATTATTGAAAAAGTTGAAATCAATTTTGAAAAGGCATTGAATATCATCACTGGAGAAACTGGTGCGGGTAAGTCTATTCTATTAGGTGCATTATCTATTTTACTTGGAGATAGATTCGATAAGAATGCTTTATATGATGAAAATCAAAAGTGTATTATTGAAGCTGAATTTGATATTCAATCTTTAAACTTAAAAGCTTTCTTTGAAAGACATGAATTAGATTATGATGACATATGTAGCCTTAGAAGAGAAGTAAATGCTTCAGGAAGGTCTAGAAGCTTTATTAATGATACTCCGGTCAATTTAAAAACCATTAGAGCTTTAACTGCTTTTCTTATTGACATTCATTCCCAACACGATATCTTAGATTTAAAATCGAATGCTTATCAGTTAGATATCATTGATATTGAAGCTAATCATGAAGATTTAATTAAAGCTTTTGGAGCTAATTATAATAAATATAAAGCAAGCTTAAAAGAACATACTAGATTATTAGACCAAAAAGAAACTGGCTTAAGAGCCTTAGATTATCTCGAATTTGTCTTAAAGGAATTTGAAGATGCTAAGCTCGATATCAACGAAGAAGAAGAATTAGTTGATGAACAAAAGCAATTAGAAAATGCAGAGCAGATTCAATATAATATTGAATCTGCTTATAATCAATTAGACGGCAGTCCATCTGCTATTGGATTGATTGAAAAGTCTATTGAAGACATACAAGAAATAATACCTTATATCCCGGCTATTGGCGCTATAAACGAACGATTAACTTCATCTTCCATTGAGCTTAAAGATATCGTTATAGAATTAGAGCAATATAAAGATCAGTATGAAGTTAATCCGAGTAGACTGGAAACTGTGCAGGCAAGATTAAATCTGATCAACGGATTACAAAGAAAACATCAGGTTAAAACCATTGAGGAATTATTAGTTAAAGAAGCCGAATTATCTAGTCAAGTTGCTCAATTTAGAAACATTGATAAACTTATCCATGATCTTAAAATACAGATTCAGCAATATAAAGAGAGTATTCAGGAACAAGCGCTAAAAATTAGATCTAATAGACAGTTAACAATAAAGAAGATTGAAAAAGAGGTCAATAAAGTATTACCAGAAATTGGTATGCCATTTGCACTTTTCAAAATAGAATTAAAGGCTTTAGATTTTGATCAAATTAATGCTAAAGGATTAGATCACATTGAGTTTACAATGTCTCCAGACAAAGGAAATAAATATGGTCCTTTAAATAAGATTGCTTCTGGTGGTGAGCTATCTAGAATCATGCTTTGCTTAAAGTCAATTGTTGCTAACTCTACTGCCATACCAACCTTAATCTTTGATGAGATCGATACGGGTATATCTGGAGATATAGCTTCTAAAGTAGCCAATTTACTCAAAGACATTGCGAGTAAACATCAAATTATTTCCATTACGCATTTACCACAAATTGCTGCAAAAGGAAATCATCATTTGTTTGTAAGCAAATCTATGATTAATGGTAAAACTGTTACTAATGTTGATGCATTAAATGAAGCTAGTAGAATTGAAGAAATCGCGACAATGTTAAGTGGTAAAGCGCCAACGCCAACTGCTATTAAAACAGCAAAAGAATTAATTAAAGAGATCTAGTTTTTTTCCTCTTCTATCACTTTTCCATCCTTATCAACCGGATTCTTTTTTGGGAAAAGTAAAGTCAATAAAATATCCTTCTTTGCAAAGAACCTTTTAATATCTTCTAATAAGGCTTTATTAGAAATATCGTACTTATAATTATTGAAAGGTATTATAAATGCGTTCTTACAAAAGGTATCATGAAATCGAGCCTTTTTCTTTTTGTCTTGTCTTAATTTAACAAACCAAGCCTTGTACTTATAATGCTGTAGAAAGAATACGTTAGACTCCCCTTTCTTATAATCTTGTCCCATATTGGCAGTCGTATACATCATTGGATTTATAGAACAACCACCCATATAACCAATACCATGTTTAATCATTACTACATCACCTACCTCTAATGGAAAACTAGAATTAATCACTTCTTTCACTTTAATGTAAAAAGTCGATTTGAAATAATAACATTGTGTGGTATCAATATGATTTTGGATATCTATAATCTTTCCAACTATAATCGCCTCAGAATTAATAATAGCTGCTAAATCTACCCAGTTAAGACTTTTAAACCTTGCTTTACTATTTTTATCTAGCATTAATTTATCATACCAAACATCATCAACTGTATTCCAAACTCTTGGAAGGAAATTAGCCAATTTGCTAAATTCTTTAGCATGCACAGCAGGGTCTCTACTATATTCTACTTTAACAGAAGTTGCATAAGAAAAAAGCGCTAAACTATCATCTGTGGATAAGATCGTATTATCACCAGGGAAATAAGCGTAATGATCACAATTAAAATAAGGTTTCGCAGCTCGTGGTTTAGGAATCTTTGCTGTCTGAGAATAATTGAGAGATGTGCTATCCTCCTCTCCTGCATGCATGGTTAAAGGCAAGTAGAAGCATAATAAAAAAAGGATGATATTTTTTGTGCTCAGTAGCAAACCGTTAAACTTTCCCTAATTAAAGGTACTTATTATATAACCGCATACTGCGAAGACCTTTAAAGGTTATCAACTGTATATCCTAATTGTTCATTTTAGAATATGATTTCCTTGTCACGCCCAATAAAATGCTTATTTTTGAAAAAAAACAAGACAAATGGATCTTAAAATACTAGAAGGAAAAAGAGGAATTATTTCTGGAGCTTTAGATGAAAGTTCTATTGCATGGAAAGTTGCTCTAAAAGCAGCTGCAGCCGGTGCAAAATTCACTTTAACTAATGCGCCTATCGCTATGAGAATGGGTGAAATTAATAAGTTAGCTGAATCTACTGGTGCTGAAATTATTCCTGCTGATGCAACTAGCATTGAGGATATCGAGAATTTATTATTGAAGTCGGAAGAAATCTTAGGTGGTAAAATTGACTTTATTTTACATTCTATCGGTATGTCTCCAAACGTAAGAAAGAAGAAAGCATATACTGATTTAAACTATGACTGGTTTGATAAGACATTAGATGTATCTGCAATTTCATTACATAAAATGGTGCAAACAGGATTAAAAACTGACACAATTGCTGAAGGTGCTTCAGTAGTATGTTTAAGTTATATCGCTGCACAAAGAACATTCTCTGAATATGGAGATATGGCAGAAGCGAAATCTTTATTAGAATCTTTAACAAGATCTTTAGGTTACCACGCTGGTAAAGCAAAAGGAATCAGAGTAAATTCTATTTCGCAATCTCCAACATGGACAACTGCAGGCTCAGGTGTTCCTGGATTTGACAAGTTCTTTAACTATGCAGATATGATGTCTCCGCTGGGAAATGCATCTGCTGAAGATTGTGCTAACTATGTAGTAATGATGTTCTCAGATTACGCTAAAGCAGTTACTATGCAGAACTTATACCATGATGGTGGATTCTCTTCTACAGGAGTTGTACCAGAAATTATGGACAAAGTATAATTCAATTATTTATTGAATATAAAGCCTCGATCATTGATCGGGGCTTTTTTATCCATACCCTTCCTATCAATTATGGTATTCTTACATCTTTTTTCAAATATTAATAAGAGTATATGGAAAGAAGCGTATTATTATGCCAAACGTATAAAATGAAACTTAAACTTTTAATCATCACCTGCTGCTGTTTGTTTTTTTTTTCATGTAAAAAGATCATCATCAATGCCATTGCAAAAGAATTTGTTCCAATGCTTTGGGAAGACAGAGCAGAAGGAATTGAATGTACATCTACAATATCTTCCAATACATTTGAACGAGAAGAATTAAGCTTCAATACCAATCACATGCATTGTATTAATATAACAATGGATATTTCAGATTTTGATCAATTAAGAAGTGAATCTAGAGTGGGACCAAACATCTATGATAATAATGGTCAAGTTACTACAGCAGCTTTATTAGAATATGTAAGTCAATGTGATGTACCTATGCCGTCCTATTATAATTGGTATACTTCAAATATTACAATCGATGGAATTACACTTAATAATGTAGGAATAAGAAAGAAAGGCTTTCTAGGTTCCTTATTTTCAAGCGCACCTAGCATTAAAATTAATACCTCAAAATATACTGATCAGATGATTGGATTAACTAACAATCTCACTTTCAATAATAATGCGGAAGATGAATCAAGAGTGGTCCAAACATTAAATTATAAGCTCTTCGAATTAATCGATTACCCTGCACCAAGATGTAATTTATCTAACATCAAAGTCAATGATGAAGCTTTAGGTACCTATTGTCATTTAGAAGCCGTAGATCAACATTTCCTTCAACAGAACTTTGGAAATAGCAATGGAGATTTATACGAAGGCCAACTAGTAGATTTTATTGCTGAATGGTTACCTAGGTGGGAGGTTAAAAACGATATCACTGATCCATCTAGAGCGCCTATTCTAAAAATATCTGAAGTATTAGCTAGCTATGAAGGAGAAAGCTTATTAACTGAATTAGATAAATATCTAAACCTAGAGCATTTTTATACTTTTTGGGCAATGGAAATTATCCTTGATCATAACGATGGTTATTGCAGAAACAGAAATAATTTCTTCATTTATTTTGATCCGAATGATGCAGACAGAGCAATCTTTATTCCATGGGGACTAAATTATATGCGCCCTGACGAATCTGATAGTTGGTCCGGATATGTTTCAGCAGAGTTGCCAAGAAAGCTAGCGAGTATAGCAACTTCCAGAACTGCACTTGAAAACGAACTAAATAGGATCATGGATTTAATTTGGGATGAAAACACATTAATTTCTATGATTGATGAATATGCAACTTTAGCTAAAACAGCAGAGCATAATCCTAACTATGAGACTGTTGTTACAGAAGTTAAATCTTGGTTCATTAATCGAAAGTCATCAATTGAAAGGTTGATTAATGATGGAATTCCATATGGGAATTTAGAAGCTGCTACAACATGTTATCATGAAGAATAGTATCACTACACTGCTACTTCTGTTACTGTCTTACCTTTCTATGGTAGGACAAGAATTTAACTATCCAGCAAATAATGATATTGAATCTTGGAATGCAATTAGTATTAAGTATAAACTTAACAAACGATGGTCATTTAATGGACAACAACAATTAAGACTAAATGATTCTATAGCTAAGTTTCAAAAATCTATTAGTCAAATAGAAAGCAGTTACAAACTCTCAAAAAAATATCGACTTAACTTTGGAATGCGATATGTTCTGCTTAATGATCATGACTTTGAAGCAATAGATTTAGAACATCGATTTAGATATCAATATGGTATTAATCGTAAAGGAAGGGTTGGGCCTATTGAAATCAAACAAAGATGGCGTTTTCAAAAGCAATATGGAGAACAATATCCATCAAAATATCACAGATATAAGGTTTCATTTGCATATAAAAATAAGGATTGGAATATCAAACCTAAATATGCCCTAGAGTTCTTTAATCATAATCAAATAGGCGCTTTAAATGGTTGGACCAAACAAAGATTCACATACGGAATAGAATATAAGATTGATAAACAACAATCTTTATATATCGCATACATACACGAAAGGGAAACATTAATATGGAACCCTATAAAACTTCATATCTTGAGTTTGAAATATAATTATGAATTGAAAGAATTAGATTTCAAAAAAGAATAAGCCAATTAGATACAAATAAAAAGGCCTTCCAATTGGAAGGCCTTTTTATTTATGATAAACTTAAAGTCTATTCTTCAGTTTTCTTAGATGATTTTTTAGCTTTTTTCGCCTTTAAAATTAACTCATCTTCGTCTCCACCTTTGTGATCAACTAATAATGTTTCACCTTCTTGAATTTCACCTTTTAAGATAATCTCAGAAATTGGCTCTTCCATATATTTTTGTATCGCTCTGTGAATTGGTCTAGCCCCATAAAGAGGATCATACCCCTTTTCAGTTAAGAAATCTTGTGCCTTATCTGTAAGTTCAATTTCATATCCCATATCACTTAATCTATCTACTAGACCTTTCATTACAATACTAATAATTGCTTTAATATTGTCTTTAGATAAAGCGTCAAAAATAACTACATCATCAATTCTGTTTAAGAATTCTGGTGCAAAAGATCTTTGCAATGCCTGTTGAATGATAGATTTAGTTCTAGCCTCATCATCTTCTATCTTAGCTTTTGATCCGAAACCAACTCCAGAACCAAATTCTTTCAATTGTCTCATTCCAATATTAGAAGTCATGATGATAATAGTGTTCTTGAAATCTACTTTTCTTCCAAGACCATCCGTCAATTGACCATCATCTAGTACTTGTAATAACAAGTTGAATACATCTGGATGTGCTTTCTCAATCTCATCTAATAAAATTACAGAATATGGCTTTCTTCTAACTTTCTCAGTTAATTGTCCTCCTTCTTCATATCCAACGTATCCCGGAGGTGCTCCTATTAATCTTGAGATAGAAAATTTCTCCATATACTCAGACATATCGATTCTAATCATTGCATCTTCTGTATCAAATAAATACTCAGATAATGATTTTGCTAATTCCGTTTTACCAACTCCAGTAGGACCCAAGAAAATGAAAGAACCGATTGGCTTTTTAGGATTCTTTAATCCAACTCTGTTTCTTTGAATCGCCTTAACGATTTTAGCAACAGCAGCATCTTGTCCTACAACTCTCTTATAAAGATCCTCAGACATTGTTAAAAGCTTGCTCCCTTCAGAAGTTGCAATTCTTTGCACTGGAATACCAGTCATCATAGATACTACTTCACTAACATGCTCTTCATCTACTGTATATCGCTTAGTCTTAGTATCTTCTTCCCATTCTTGGTTAGCAGCAGCTAATTCAGCTAAAAGCTTTTTCTCAGTATCTCTTAACTTAGCAGCTTCCTCATATCTTTGAGACTTAACTACTTTGTTTTTCTCCTCTTTTATTCCTTCAATCTTCGCTTCTAATTCTAAAATTTTCTTTGGAACATTAATGTTCTTAATATGCACTCTAGCGCCTGCTTCATCTAAGGCATCAATCGCTTTATCTGGAAGTTGTCTATCAGACATATATCTTTCTGTTAAAGTTACGCAAGCATCAATTGCTTCTTCTGTATAATTAACATGGTGATACTCTTCGTATTTCTCTTTGATGTTTGATAAAATCTCAACAGCTTCTTCGGAAGTTGCAGCATCAACAATCACTTTTTGAAATCTTCTATCTAAAGCACCGTCCTTCTCGATAAAGTTTCTATACTCATCTAAAGTGGAAGCACCAATACATTGTATCTCTCCTCTAGCTAATGCTGGCTTAAAGATATTAGAAGCATCTAAAGAACCAGTGGCACCACCAGCACCAACAATAGTATGAATCTCATCAATAAATAAGATAACATCTCTATTCTTTTCTAATTCAGCTAAGATAGCTTTCATTCTTTCTTCAAACTGACCTCTGTATTTTGTACCAGCTACTAAGGAAGCAAGATCAAGCATAATTAAACGCTTATCGAATAATACTCTTGATACTTTTCTTTGTACAATTCTTAAAGCTAAACCTTCTACAATTGCAGTTTTACCCACACCAGGCTCACCGATTAAAATTGGATTATTCTTTTTTCTTCTAGATAATATCTGAGAAACTCTTTCAATCTCATCCGCTCTTCCAACGATTGGATCAATTGCCCCGTCTTCAGCCATTCTGGTCATATCCCTACCAAAATTATCTAATACCGGAGTTTTCGATTTGATTTCTCCGGATCTTCTTTGAGATTTCCCGAACTCATCACCTCTATCCTCATCGAACTCTTCGTCCGAAGGATCGTTCATTTCATTTTTAAAATCGTTTTGAGTCATTTCTAGTTCTGTCTTAAACATATCATAATCAATCGAATACTGATCTAAAATCTGTGATACCACATTATCAGAGTTCTTTAAAATAGATAACATTAAATGTTCTGTTCCAATAATATCACTATAAAGTAGCTTAGCTTCTAAGAATGTGATTTTTAATACTCTCTCGGCTTGTTTAGTTAATGGAACATTTTTCAGGTTTACTTTATTCTCCGGTTTAGATTCAATAGAAGTTTCAATAGACTTTCTCAATTTTTCAGGATCAACCCCTAAACCATCTAATGTCTTCATTGCAGATCCACCACCTTCACGCACCAAACCTAAAAGTAAATGCTCTACACCGATAAAATCATGTCCGAGACGCAAGGCCTCTTCTCTCGAAAACGAGATTACTTCTTTTACTCTTGGTGAAAATTTAGCTTCCATGTTCGTTCTACATTTTTTAAGCTCCTTAAATTATACTCAAAATCGCTCTTGAGCCGTACTTTACACATTTTAAAATGTAATTAATCAAATATAGAAAAATAGGGCTTTAAAATTTAGCACACCCCTTAATATTTATGAACAATTTAGCATTTTTTAATATAATCAGGTATATTTGCTTTTAGACTATTTTATTTTAAATTAGTGTAATCATAGAAAATAGCTACCAAACATGAACGCAAACATTGAAAAGAAAGAAAATCATGTCATTATTGGCATCAACGAGGATAAACTAAATTCACTTGTAGCACCGGATTTAAAGACGGAATTAGTAAAATTTAATAATGATGGTTTTCATAACATCGTTATTGATATGTCTAAAGTAGCTTTCGCTGATTCTTCTGGATTAAGCGCCTTGTTAATAGCTAACAGATTGTGTAAGAATTCTGCTGGTACTTTTGTTATAGCAACACCTCAAGAAAGTGTTAAAAAGCTAATTCAAATTTCACAATTAGATTCAATCTTAAAAATCGTTCCTACTGTTATAGAAGCAGTTGACTTAATCATGCTTGAAGAAGTAGAGAGAGACTTACAAAACGATTTATAATCATCAATGATATTTGAACTTACAGTACTTGGATGTAATTCTGCTGTGCCAGCTTACGAGAGACATCCAAGTGCTCAGGTTCTAAATCACAATCAACAACTTTACTTAATTGATTGTGGAGAATCCACTCAATTTCAATTAAGGAATTACCAGGTCAAATATGCTAAAATTGACCATATCTTTATCTCCCATCTGCATGGAGATCATTACTTCGGACTTATTGGTTTAATATCTTCTTTCCATCTTAATGGTAGAGAAAGGGCTTTATACATTTATGCCCCTAAACAATTAGAAGATATTATTTATTTTCAATTAAAAGCATCGGATACCAAACTTAGATTTCCAATCTTCTTTATATACACCAAAATGGAATATGATAAAGTCTATGAAAACAAGCAAATAGAAGTTTATACCATTCCTCTAATTCATAGAATTCCTACCACAGGATTTCTTTTTAAAGAAAAAACAGGACTAAGGAAAATAGACAAATCTAAAATTGATCAATACCCATTAGAACCTCAACATTTCAAAGCCTTGCAATTAGGTAACGATATTGAAATCAAAGGTGAAAAAATTGAAAACAGTGCACTTACTTTGGATCCAGGTGCTCCAAGAACATATGCCTATTGCTCAGACACCGCTTATAATGAGGAGATACTAACATATATCAAAGATGCAGATCTACTTTATCACGAAACTACATTTGATCAGTCTAATGCAGAGAGGGCTGCCGAAACACAACATAGTACTACGATAGAGGCTGGAACTATTGCCAAGAAAGCTAATGCAAAAAAATTAATGATTGGACATTATTCATCTAGATATAAAGATGTACAACCTTTAGTCGATGAAGCAAAAACTGTATTTGAAAATACGATTCCTGCAATAGAGGGTCAGACGACCAAAATATAAACTATACTCGCTCTAAGTTAAACTTCTCAATCTTATTATATAAGTGAGATCTTTGAATGGCCAACTCTTCAGCAGTTCTAGAAACATTCCATACATTTTTATTCAGCTTGTATTCAATGAATGACTTCTCTACAAACTCTTTAAACTCATGAAATTTTGAAAACTTGTTAAATACACCTTCTAAGGAAGCAGCACTAATACTAGCTCCATCTTTAGGAATAACAAAGTTTCTTACATCCTCTTCTGTTATTTTTTCTTCAGAAAGAATCACTAATCTTTCAATTACATTTCTTAACTCTCTTACATTACCAGTCCAATTAATCTTTTGTAACTCATACATTCCTTTCGGCGTGATTTGCTTTTTGCTGATATTATAATCGTCACAAACATCTTTCAAGAATCTTTCCGCTAATAATGGAATATCATCCTTTCTTTCGTTTAGAGAAGGAACATGAATGATGATCACGCCTAATCTGTGATATAGATCTAATCTGAATTCTCCTTTTTCTACTAATTTGGTAAGGTCTTTATTAGTAGCAGCAATAACTCTAACATCGATATTGATTTCTTTCTCTCCACCAACTCTTGTTAATTTATTCTCCTGTAATACTCGAAGCATTTTCGCTTGCGCATCCATACTCATATCCCCAATCTCATCTAAAAAAATACTACCGCCATTTGCTTGTTCGAACTTTCCAATTCTATTCTTATGCGCAGATGTAAAAGCACCTTTCTCATGTCCAAATAATTCAGATTCGACTAATTCTGAAGGAATTGCTGCACAATTGACTTCAACTAATGGTCCATTAGCTCTAGTAGACTTCTCATGCAACCATCTACCTACCAATTCTTTACCAGTACCATTTTCTCCTGTAACCAAAACTCTAGCATCAGTTCTTGCAACTTTTTCAATCGTATCTTTAATCTTCTTTACAGAAGGACTCTCTCCAATAATTTCTTGAACTTTTGAGACTCTTCTTTTGAGACTCTTCGACTCTGCAACTAAATCAGATTTATCAACTGCATTTCTAACTGTGATTAAAACTCTATTAAGATCTAAAGGCTTTTGGATGAAATCATAAGCTCCCTTTTTAGCAGCATCAAATGCTGTATCCTCATTCCCATGACCTGTGATCATAATAACTGGAATATCGCTACTGATTTTTCTCACCTCGTCTAGGAATTCCATCCCATCCATTTTAGGCATCTTAATGTCGCATAACACAACATCAATCTCATCCTCTTTTAATAACTTCAATCCTGCTTTACCATCCGCAGCTTCAGAAAAATGAAATCCTTCATATTCGAAAATATCTTTTAATGCTCTTCTGATGCTAGACTCGTCGTCGATTACTAAAATATGATGCATATACCTTTGGTTTTATTAATTCTAAATTACGCAAAGGGGAAGTAATTGATCATTAAATTAGACAGTACTTCTTAACAGGATATTAACATCATTTCTTCGATATGGCGAAAAGCCCTGACCAAGTGCATATTCCATTAATTAATAATAACTCAAAGCCCATTTTAAATCCTCCAATACTGTCAGATTCTATTTGAGCTATCAAGAAAGTTACTACAACAGAAAAAATAGCAACATATGGCACCCATTGATCTTTAACCGCTCTTTTACTCATTAAGGAGAAACTAAACAATCCTAAAATTGGACCATATGTATATCCAGCAACGGTAAATAATTTAACAATAACAGAATCATCATTAATCGCTTCAAAAATAACAACTGCGATAAATAGTATTAAAGAAAATCCAGCATGAATGATGTATCTCTTTTTAGGTTGATCTTCTTTCATCTTTAGTATATCCAAACTGAAAGAAGTCGTCAAACTAGTTAATGCAGAATCTGCACTAGAATATGCCGCTGCTATCACACCTAATGTAAAGATTACAGCAGTTACAACACCCAAATCTTTAGCTACTAATGGAAACAATTGATCTCCTTTAGGAATATCCATTCCATGCTGATCTGCATATAAATATAATAAGCCACCTAAGAATAGAAATACAATATTTACGAAGAACAAACTGATACTAAACCAAAATATATTCTTCTTTGCTTCCCCTATATTCCTGCAAGTTAGATTCTTTTGCATCATATCTTGATCCATACCGGTCATTACAACTGCAATCAATGCACCACTTAAGAAATGTCTTGGAAAAAAGCTCTTCTCTAAAATGCTATCCAAATTAAACCATCTTGCATTACCCATTTCTGATATACCAGTCATAGCGTCACCAATACTCATATCCATCTTAGTAAGCACCATCGCTATTACAACTACAACTGCTATAAGCATAAATGCAGTTTGTAAAGTATCTGTCCAAACAACGGTTTTAATTCCTCCTCTAAAAGTATAAACCCAAATCAATCCAATAGAAGTTAATGTACTTATCCAAAATGGAATTCCTAAAGCATCAAACACAAAGGTTTGTAATACCATCACTACTAGATACAACCTAAAAGATGCTCCAATTATTCTTGATAATATAAAGAAGGAAGATGCTGTAAGATGAGACCGCTCTCCTATCCTTTCCTGAAAATAGGCATATATGGTTGTTAGATTTAGACGGTAATATAAAGGCATTAATACCTGTGCAATTACCCAATAACCAACCAAGTATCCCATCACCATTTGCATATAG
>JBELBA010000035.1:0-15534 GCA_042095635.1 Chitinophagales bacterium | reverse complement strand
AGTAAACTCAGGTACTAAGCTAAATATCGATTATTATATTAACGATAGATTAGATGAGGAAGTACAAGATATCATTTATGATTATTTCCATGCTGCAAAAACAGATAATCTGGAAATTGCACAACAGGAGTTAGTAGACCAGGATGTAGAAATTGAAGAAATTCAGTTAATGAGGTTGAAAATTATGTGCGAATTAGGGATTTAATTATTTTCGCTTAAATACTTGAACGTACATAAGTACAATTACTATAGCAAATATTGCACTTAGCAAGGACTTTGTAAAAGTATACCAGAAGTCTCTAAAAGAATACACATCTAAAAGATTAACCAGGTAATGGTGTATTAGTAGCAATGATCCTACATAAATAAGAAAGGAGACCAATCCTAATTTTTCCATATCTGGTTGTGCTTGATCTTCTAACTTACCACCCGGCATTAAGTTGTTTAATAGGGAGGGTCTTAGATAAGCAATAAATACAGATGCTGCAGCATGAATTCCTCCTGTGTTAGAGAATATATCTACGGTAAGTCCCATTACAAAAGAAAGCAACAATAGTCTTATATTCGATATTTTGATGGGTAATAGAAAGATGAAAATAGGGTATATAAAAGGACTCATAAACCCATGTAAATGGATGTTATTAAATAGCGTGATTTGGAAAAAAATCAAGCCAATAAATTGATAAATGCTATTTAAGCTATCCTTATTCAGCGTCCTCTAATTTTAAGTCTCTTAATTCTTTTACTTGTCTATTGTCAATAACATACACATATTCTAGTTCGCTCATATCTGCGGCTAATCTAACCTTGATATCGTAAAATCCAGTACGTTCATTTTCCCCATATTCTTCAATATAACCAACTGTTTCTCCAGAAGGGAATATTTCACTATTTCCGCTAGATACAATGGTGTCTCCTATATTTAAAGTAACATAGTTAGATATGTCGTTTAGCTCTACATACCTATGATCTCCTCTAGGCCAAGAAATAGAACCTAAATGATTAGTGTTTTTAAGTTTGGCACCGATGGCTCTTTTAATCCCTTTCTTATCGTAGGTACTTAGGATAGAGTATGCGGCAGCATAATCGTAAGAAACTTCTTTAATAATTCCCACAATACCCTGATCTGTGACAATACCCATTCCTTTCCTAACCCCATTTCTCATCCCTTTATTGAGTAGGATAAAGTTGTCTTCTCGGTTAATGGTGTAATTAATGACCTTGGCATAACAAGCTCTGTACATTAGTTTATTTGTCATCGTATCAAAGATGGGGCTGAATCGGCCAGAGTCTAGCACTTCATAGCTTTTTAATAAAGCTTTTAATCTAGCATTTTCACCACCTAGACTATCATTGATTTCTGCAAGGTTGAAGTAATCGGCAACATTATTAATTCCGGAGTATACATTACCTGTTATAGCATTGGTAGATCCAATGAATACAGATCTCTGAAAATCATTCTTTCTAAAGATGAAACCGAAGCAAACAAATTCCAATATGAGGAATATAAAGAAGGCATGATACCTTGATATAAAGGATATCAGCTTATCCACCTGCTATATCTTAAACGAACAAGAATGTGAAGTGATCAGTATCTTTTAGTACCATCCCAGTACCTCTAACTACAGCTCTTAATGGGTCATCTGCAATTGTAACTGGAAGTTTCGTTTTACCAGATAATCGCTTGTCTAAACCTCTAATCCTTGCACCACCGCCAGTTAAGTAAATACCAGTTCTGTAGATATCTGCCGATAATTCTGGAGGTGTGATCTCTAATGCTTTAAGTACTGCTTCTTCAATTTTAGCAATTGATTTATCTAATGCTCCAGCAATTTCCGAGTAAGGCACCATGATTTGTTTTGGAATACCAGTCATTAAATCCCTACCATTAACAGCAAATTCTTCTGGTGGATCTTCTAATTCTGTTAAAGCAGAACCAACATGGATTTTAATTTGTTCGGCAGTTCTTTCACCAATTAAGATGTTATGTTGCTTACGCATGAAGTCTAAGATGTCACTTGTAAATTGATCTCCTGCGATTCTTATAGACTGATCACAAACTATACCACCTAAAGAGATAATAGCGATATCTGTAGTACCACCACCGATATCTACTACCATATTACCAACAGGTTCTTCTACTTCAATTCCCATCCCAATAGCAGCAGCCATTGGCTCTTGGATTAAGTAAACTTCTTTGGCACCTGCATGTTCTGCAGATTCTTTAACGGCTCTTTTTTCTACTTCAGTGATAGAAGAAGGAATCGAGATCACCATTTTCCATGAAGGATTAAACCATTTAGTTGGCATGATCATTTTGATCATTTCGCGGATCATGTTCTCTGCAGCGGTAAAATCTGCGATTACACCATCTTTTAGCGGTCTAGTCGTTTTGATGTCTTCATGCACTTTTTCATGCATTTGCAGTGCTCTTTTTCCCACTGCAATTACTTTTTCTGATCTACGGTTGATTGCAATAATAGAAGGTTCGTCAACTACCACTTTATCTTTATGTATGATAACAGTGTTAGCTGTACCTAGATCAATTGCGATCTCCTGTTTAAGTACATTTAATATTCCCATAATAACGCGCCAAGTTAGTTCTCTCCAATAATATACAAGTTAATAAATAACAATGCATTAAGAGCGGTGTGTTTTAGGCTTTAATCAACAAATTAATGTTTAAAATGACGAGTTCCTGTAAGCACCATCGCCATATCGTTATTGTCACAGTATTCTACAGAATCTTTGTCTCTGATAGATCCGCCTGGTTGAACAACAGCGTTAACACCTTCGTTGTGTGCTATCTCTACACAGTCAGCAAAAGGGAAGAAAGCATCAGAAGCTATTACCGCTCCTGCTGTTTCGAAGTTGAATGCTTTTGCTTTAACAATAGCTTGCTTTAATGCGTCAACTCTAGAAGTTTGTCCCATTCCAGAACCAATTAACTGTTGGTTTTTCGCTAATACGATCGTGTTAGATTTAGTATGCTTTGCTAATTTACTAGCAAATACTAAGTCTTTTACTTCTGCATCCGTAGGTACTAATTTAGTTACCGTTTCAAAGTCAGAGGATGTTTCTGATTTAAAGTCTATATCTTGCTCAATTACTCCATTTAATAAAGTTTTAAATTGCCTTTTAGGTAATTCAACTTCTTTCTGGATTAAGATAATTCTATTTTTTTTCGTCTTTAGGATTTCTAGAGCATTCTCGTCATAAGAAGGAGCAATGATAATCTCAAAGAAGATATTATTTACTTTCTCTGCAGTTGCTTTATCGATGTTTCTGTTTGCGGCTAAGATTCCTCCAAATGCAGAAACAGGATCTCCCGCTAATGCAGCTTCCCATGCTTCAACAATTGTTGGTCTTGATGCTAAACCACAAGCGTTAGTGTGCTTGATTACACAGAAAGTAGGGTCTTCCTTAAATTCTGCAATTAAGTTTACAGCTCCATCTACATCGACTAAGTTGTTATAACTTAATTCTTTACCATGCAATTGATCAAACATAGCATCTAAGTCTCCATAGAATTTAGCAGATTGATGTGGGTTTTCGCCATATCTTAAAGTTTTTCCATTATTTACAGACGCTTTAAAAGCATCTATATTTCCATCTCCATTAAACCAGTTAAAGATAGCAGAATCATAATGAGATGAGATTTTGAAAGCATGAGCAGCAAAAGCTTTTCTGTCTTCCATATCCGTGAACCCTTGCTTGTCATTTAAGGTTTCTAATAAATCAGTGTACTGATCTCTAGAAGCAACGATAACACCTTCTTTGTAGTTCTTTGCAGCCGCTCTAATTAAAGAAATACCACCAATATCAATCTTCTCGATAATGTCTTGTGTTTCTCCACCTCCAGCAACAGTTTCTTCAAAAGGATATAAATCGACGATTGTTAAATCAATTTCTGGGATATCAAACTCTTCTAATTGAGCAATATCTCCTTCATGGTCTCTTCTTGCTAAAATACCTCCAAATACCTTTGGATGAAGGGTCTTAACTCTTCCACCTAAAATAGAAGGGTAAGATGTTAAATCTTCTACTCTTGTTACATCAATTCCTAGCTTCTTGATGAACTTTTCGGTTCCTCCTGTAGAGATGATTTGAACTCCTAATTCGTCTAACTTTTTAACGATTGGTTCTAGCCCATCTTTATAAAAAACAGAAACTAAAGCTGCGTTGATCTTTTTCATCTTATTTGGTTTTGTTAGTTTAAGATGCAAAAGTACTCAAATTTGCAATAAAATGCTTGTAAATAAAGGCTAATTAAGAAATATACTTTTTGGTAGCGTAGCGGTTTAAAGTACTTATCAGATTTCTAATCGAATTTCTCTATATATTTTTGACATTCCTTCCAATCGGATTCAAATTTACTATTAATCTCAGCCAATACTTCTTGGTCGTAGAGAGTTTGGTTAGAGATGAATATTTCTGGTAGAAATTGAATAAAGAAGGCTAAGGTGTGTAGCATAAATTCACGGTACTTGTGATGGACGAATTTGATTGCTTTAGAATCAGATGTACTTACACTATAACTGTAAAAACGATTAAACTTTCTAAGTAGTTTCAACTGTTTTGGGCTAAACGATTTATTAACTCTTTTGTTATTGATAGCATCTACATCAATCTCTGCATTAACAAAGCTAGCGATCCTTTTAATAGTCTGATCAGGTTTATTGTCTAAGTCATCAAAATCTATAAAAAGTGCTTTTCCATTGCTGTGCTTATTTATTGCATTGACTTGATCGATTAATTGTAAGTTTTCTAAACTTAGAATAGATTTTTCTTGATCGTGTACATTGACAAAATCACCGAATGCTAAGTGTCCATGTTTACGGATATAATAATTGTATTTGGATTTAATCCAACCTTCTTGCTTCCTTAAGATATAGACAACCTTATAATCTTGGTGTAAGGCAGATAAAGCATCCAGTTCTTTTTGTAAACCTTTATGAAACTCGAAAGAAAACAAATAATTATCAGCTTCTGGCTTTTCAGGAACCAATTTATGTAGTTGATAATCGTGCTTCTTTGCATAGCTAACCTTTCTAAACAAAGGGAATACATTCTTCTGCAAAAAAGTAGATCCTGCTTTAGACATACCAAGATGGAAAGTGATATCGTATTGCTTTTCTTTCAAGATTAAAGCCTTTTAATGATAAGGATTTTCTTATCTGTGCTTTTATAATGTTCTGATAACAGCTATACCAGCTCCTATTATTAAGAAGTTATATTGTTTAGTCGTCATAATGTAATTTAATTAATTAGCCTGAATTTAGAAGTGGATAAATCTATATACGGATACCCATGATACAAACGTCATCAATTTGTGGTTCTTCTGGTCTTCCTTCCCATAACATCCACTCTGTAAGTCTAGTATCTAATACCTCTTTTTGTTTGTCAGCATTATCTTCTGAGTGGGTTAATAAGATTTCTTTAAAAGGTTTATATTTAAATTTCTTACCTCTTGGGCCACCAAATTGATCTGCGTATCCATCAGAGAATACATAAACCATATCATCTTTCTCTAATTGATATTTATTATTGGTAAATGGCCTTACTTCTTCTCCTACAAACATTCCTATTGCGAAAGGATCACCTTTAATTTCGTGTAATGCTCCTTTTCTAATAATGTAGGCTGGGTTATAAGCACCAGCAAATTGTAATTCTAAAGTCTTCTTGTTAATGATACAAAGTCCGATGTCCATTCCATCTTTAACGGAATTATCGTCACTGTCTTGGTGTAATCGCTTAGTTACTTCTAGGTTAAGGAGATTAAGAACATTAGAAGCTTCAGGGTTTTCCATATCTGCGACAGCTATGCTTAAAGCATCATTACCTACCAAACTCATAAATGCTCCCGGCACACCATGACCTGTGCAATCTACTACCGCAAACATAGCGAAGTCTCCAATCTGATGAACCCAATAGAAATCTCCGGATACGATATCCTTTGGTTTATAAAGAACAAAAGCGTTACTCAATGTAGATTTGATATAAGAGTCTGGGGGAAGAATAGCGTCCTGTAATCGTTTTGCATAACGTATACTGGCTGTAACATCCTCGTTCAGCTCTTCCAACATATCTCTTTGTATTAATATCTCTTCTTTTTGCGCATTAATTTCTGCATTCCGCTCTAAGATTTCTTCCTTCTGTTTCTGAAGAATTTCGTTAGACCTCTTCTTAATTTGGTATTGCTGATTGATCACAAAGAATATAATTAAGGCAAATACCGCAAAGATAATAAACCCAATAGTGATATACATGGAAATGGTCTTCTCTGCTTCTAATTTATCCTTGTTAATTGCTTCTCTTTCATTAAGGTGCTTAATTCTTTCTTCTTGTTTCTCTAATTCAAATGAAGTTCTCATTTCAGCTAATTGCTCGGCCATTTCTCCATTATAAATGGTGTCTTTGATGTTTCCATACATCTTCTCGTAAGTATAGGCTTTTCTATAATTACCTAAACCACTAAAAGCTCTAGCTAATAGCTTATAAGCTTCTTTTACTTCGATCTTAGAATTTTCTTCTTGTAAGGCTCTTAATGATTTGTTAATCATAGAGATGGCCTCACTATATTCTTTTTGTAAGATCTTAACCTCAGCAATAATTAATCCTGTTTTAGCAATTTGAAGGTTAACCTCTTGAGTTTGGTAAGTAGCCAATGCAAAACGTAATTGAGATAAAGCTAATTTATAATTACCTTCTTCCATTAATACCTGAGCATAGTTTGTGTTAGTAGTGGCAACACCCACTTCATGCTTAGCATCTTGTCTTACTTTAATAGCTTTAGAAAAGCAGTACTTAGCGCTATCTAGTAGATGAAGTTTGTGATAAACAGTCCCCATTCCGTCTAATATTGCACCATGCTTTAACTTCAATTGTTTGCTATCATCTGGGTTAGTCATAGCAATTGGTAATGCTTTTCTATAGAAGTTTAAAGCTTCTCTATACTTCCCCTGTTCTTTCATGATGATACCAATATTAAGGTTACCACCACATTGATACATTGCAGAGTTTTTGAAATATTTCTTATTAATTTCCAGCATTTTACTGGTATACTTTAATGCCTCATTATAGTCTCCTTGTGCAATACTAATTACGGAGATATTATTACATAAGCTTAACATCTTTTTGTAATTATTCATTTCTTCAGCAAATGGATAAGCTGCAATGAAACACTTTAATGCATCTTTAAGTTTGTCAATCTTGTAGTAAATGATCCCTTCTAAAAGATAAGCGTTCATAGCACCTGCTTTATAATCGATGCTTTCTGCTAATTGGATGGCTTTATTGGCAAAGGTTAAACCGGAGTCACTATCATTTAATCGCCAGAGGATATGGATGGCTAGTAAGGTTTCTACTTTATTACTGTCTTCCTTTTGACTAGCTAATACTTGATATAAAGAATCTTTCATCTTTATCTGAGCTGGACTTAGCGGTGTAGTTTTACTTGCATGCTTATCCTGCGCAAATGACAGACTTGATAGACTAGTAATTAGCACAAGTACAAAAGCAGATATCCAGTTTCTTAACATTAAATATAAATATACTTCATTAATCATTAATTGACGACTTCGAAGTGACAATTTCTTGTTCCAAAATCTTATTCAAAAACTTGTTTCCTTCTCCTAATCCTTTAATATGATCAATGTTGAGTATCAGGTGTTTAGGACTCTGTTTTAGTTGACATCTGTCCGGGTTGACTTGTACATAATTTAACATACTTGTAAATACCATAGACTCATAAAATGGAGATTCTTGATTAGTGGTAAATACACATTTTAGCCTGTTTTTCTTTAGCAAGACTCTTTCTATACCTAATCTTTTACATACCCAACGTAATCTGATTCCATTAAAGATCTCATTGACTTGCTTTGGAATAGGACCAAAACGATCTTCAATTTCTACTTCTAGCTTTTTGAGTTGATCTTCCGTTTTAGCATGATCTAGACGAGTATAGATGCTTAATCTTTCATTGATATTATTAATGTAGTTATCAGGGATTAAGATCTCAAAATCAGTTTCTACTTGGCTATCTCTTACAAATTCTTGCTTTCTAATGATCTCATCTTTAAACAAGTCTTTAAAGTCTGTTTCTTTTAATTCTTGCATGGCTTCATCTAAGATTTTATGATAAAGTTCCATTCCCATATCATTAACAAAACCACTTTGCTCTCCACCTAGAATATTTCCAGAGCCTCTAATGTCTAAATCTTTCATAGCAATATTAAAACCACTTCCTAAGGTAGAGTATTGCTCAATCGCTTGCATTCTTTTTCTAGCATCATTGCTTAATGCATAGACTGGTGGAGCTAATAAGTAAGCGAAAGCTTTTTGGTTAGATCTACCCACTCTTCCTCTTAATTGATGTAAGTCACTCAATCCAAAGTTTTGTGCATTATTAATGATGATCGTATTGGCATTAGAAATATCGATACCAGACTCAATAAGAGAAGTGGCTAATAATACATCGTATTTACCATCCATAAATTTTAAGAAGATATCTTCCAATCGCTTTCCTTCCATTTGACCATGCGCAACAACTACTCTTACATGCGGACAAAGTCCTTGTATCATTACTTTTACATCTTCGATATCTTTTACTCTGTTATGCACAAAGAAGGCTTGTCCGCCTCTTGCTACTTCAAAGTTGATAGCGTCTGCAATTAAGTCATGGTCAAAAGTTCTTACATCCGTTTCAACAGGTTGTCTGTTTGGTGGAGGGGTATTAATAATCGATAAATCTCTTGCTCCCATTAATGAAAACTGCAATGTTCTAGGGATCGGAGTAGCCGTTAAGGTAAGTGTGTCAACATTAACTTTTAAGTTTTTCAACTTCTCTTTATGTGCTACACCAAACTTTTGTTCTTCATCAATCACTAATAAGCCAAGATCTCTGAACTTTACATCTTTACTAAAGAGCTTATGTGTGCCGATAATGATATCAACCTTACCATTGGCCAAGTTTTCCATTGTTTGTTTTTGCTCCTTTGCAGTTTTAAAACGATTGATATAATCAATGTTACAAGGGAAGTCCTTCATTCTTTTCTTAAAGGATTGGAAATGCTGATAAGCCAAAATGGTTGTTGGGACCAAAATAGCTACTTGCTTAGAGTCTGCAACAGCTTTTGCTGCTGCTCTAATAGCAATTTCTGTTTTGCCAAAACCAACATCACCACAGATTAATCGATCCATTGGAGCTTCTTGCTCCATATCATGTTTTACATCCGAAGTAGCTGTAACTTGGTCTGGCGTATCTTCAAATAAGAAAGAAGCTTCTAATTGGTTTTGTAAGTAAGTATCTGGTCCATATTGAAAACCTTTTTGTGCTTTTCTTTTGGCATAAAGCTTAATTAGATCTGCAGCGATATCTTTTACTTTGCTCTTTGTCTTTGCCTTAGATTTTTCCCAAACTCCTGATCCTAAACGATGCACTTTAGGGGGGGTTCCGTCCTTTCCTACATACTTAGAAATCTTATGTAAAGACTGAATGGATACGTATAGATTATCGTTCTCTCCATATATGATTCGCATCATTTCATGGACTACGCCTTCCTTTTCCATTTTCCTAATTCCGGCATATTTTCCTACACCATGATCTACATGTACAATATAATCTCCCGGCGTTAATTCTGTTAAGATTTTAAGTGTAGCATTGCTGCTTTTGGCAAAGCTACGTCTCATTTTATATTTATGATATCTATTGAAAATCTGATGATCCGAATAGCAAGAAACTTTTAAATCATGGTCTGTAAACCCTTCTTTTAATGTCTTTGTGATAGGCTCAAAATGCACCTCATCAATATCCATATCTTCAAATATGTAATAGAAACGTTGTATCTGTTTTGGGTTTTCTGCAAATAAGAAGTTTTGATAGCCTTCTTTATGATGATTGTTCATCACATCTGCTAACATGTTAAAGTTCTTGTTAAATGTTGCTTGAGGTTGCGTTTCAAATTGAATGCATTGGCTTGCCTTGAAGTAATTGTTTTTACCTACTTCAATAATGTTTCTCTTTTTTATCAGGTGCATGATTTCATCATGAGCCGTAAAATGATCTTGGATGTTTCTACAGTTTTGCCAGAACTCATCTACACCATCTTCTTCATTTCTATTTTCGTATTCTTTAAACTTTTTTTCTATCTGTATTTCGTTCTTCTTCCAATGATCAATACTTACTTCAGAATCAATCATCCAAATGTTAGTTCGTTTTGGAAGTGAAGCCAATAAGTTTTGCCTTTTCTCGTCTTGGAAGTGTGTATGTGTATCTGGTATAATAGTTACTTCATCTAGGGTTTTTATAGACAATTGAGAATCTAGGTCGAAGAAACGAATAGACTCAATTTCATCACCAAATAATTCTATTCTTACAGGATGCTCTTCCGAGAAAGAGAATATATCAACGATTCCTCCTCTCACAGAGAATTGACCTGCTTCTTCTACAAAGTCTTTTCTTTCAAAGTTCCATGCTAAGAATAGTTCATTTAAGAAATCAATATCTAGCTTTTCTCCATTTTTGATTTTGACTAAATGCTCATTAAAAGTCTCTTTATTGATGACTTGTTCAATTAAAGCTTCAGGATAGGTAATGATTATTTCACCAATCTTAGCGTGTGCTCTGGTAAATAGTTTTTCTACTACCTCCGTTCGCATTAATACATTAGTCCTTTCTGTTCTATCAAAGTGCCCAGCTTTTTTAAAAGAGTCCGAAAAGAATAAGATTTCCTTGGTATCAAATAGCGATTGAATATCATTTTGGAAGTAAGCCGCTTCTTCCTTATTAGGAAAGATAAATAGCTGCGTGTCCCTTTGGTTTTTAAATGCAGCCATAGCTCTATAAGCTAAGCTAGATCCTGTTAGGCCTTTCAGTTGTGTAACTGTAGGTTGATCATGATTAAAAGATGTAACAAGTGCTTTAGACTTTTCATCTTCTATGTATAAGGATTTTAATTGCGCTAAGTTTTCCATAATTCTTTTTTATCGGCCAAAAGCAGAAAAGCGCAAACCAAGTATAGACCTAGGTTGCGCGAAGCTTAAATATACTAAACTTGTCTTTGAATAGACAGCGAATAGCCTATTGTTTACACAAAATTAAAACTTGATTTACACTTAATGTGGAATATAGGCTTGGGTTAGCTGGGAATACTAATCTCTGTAATAATTATATTTCCAAACTTGAATAAGTTTGTTGGTCTTATTGTCGTAGATCTCTTCTTTAACTATATTTCCCCATCGATTATAAGTACTCTTCTTTCCAAAGGATTCGAAGCCTTTTAGGATAAAGTTCTTTTGGATTTGATTACCACGTTTATCGTAAAGGATTTCGTATTCCTTGTCTTTATTAAGGTCTGCGTCTAAGTATAGTTCCTTTACCACTTGGCCTTCTTCATTATGCTCGTACTTAATCATTTTTCTCAGTTTTCCTGTTCTAGAAAAAGTTGCTTCTGAGATGGTGCCTTTTGGATTATGAATATATTCAATTCGATATTTTAATCTTTCTGTTTTGGCATTGTAAACAAATTTCTCTTCGATTTTATTTTTCTCATCATATCGGTATTCTAGTTTACTGTAGGATGAATCTTGCCTAACTCTTCCTTTTTTGTCTACTCGATGTCTCACTTTTGTTTGATGCACCAAGTCTCCATATTCGTTATATTCTTTGTATTTGTTCTGCCAACTTTCACCTTGCTCTACATGATCTAACACCACATGACCTAAAGTATCATACTCAAATTTGGCAACAGCACTAACTGTTTTTTCAGGGAATAATAGATACTTCGTTGCTTCACGTAAATTTCCAAATTGGTCGAAATAATAAGTAGTAAACTCTACTAAGTGACCAAGATGATATTTTTCCTCTTTATAATATTTACCAACTTTATCGAAGTAGATTTTAAAAGTATTTTTCTTCTTCTTTAAAACACCGTTTTCTACATCGAATGGTGTGATTTCACAATGTTTAATTGCCTTTTTCTTAATTCCTGTAGGGTTATATTTATTACTATTATTATCCCTTAAAGGAGAATTTAAGAAGACTTTTTCAACGGTTTTACAAGAACTAAATGACATAGCAAAAGCCATGCTAAAACATACCCATACTAACCATTTATTTTGCCTTGAGTGTCCCATTTTATATTTATTAGAACCACAATTATTAGACTCTAATAAGGATAAAGATAATAAGACTATTTGGAATCTTGCATTTCTTGATATAAACCTAAGTATTTCTTCGCTAACTGTTCTAAAATAAAGCAATGCTGGAATTAGAATTAACAGTACTATAGATATTTCAAATTACTTTGGAATTTGCTCTGACATTGCATTTTGGCGTATACAATCTTAAATTAAACATTCCGGTGGATAAATCCTACCGCAATCACACAACTTAAACGTTGAAAACGAGTAAATTTATTTAATGAATTCTAACGACCCGAAAAAGCTAATCATACAAGGTGTATTTCTACTCCTGGGTCTCATCTACCTTTCTAGACTCTTTTATATCCAAATTATCGATGATGTATCGTCCAATGAGATAAGAAGAAAGATGATTAATCCGCCAAGGGGGCTGATCTATGATAGAAATGGAGTATTGATGGTAGCTAACCAGCCAGTATATGATATTTGGGTTAAACCTAATGAAGTAGCATATGTTGATTCTTTCCGATTAGCAAGATTTTTAGGATTAGATACTTTGTCTTGGAGGAAGCATTGGGCTAAGGTTAATGAGCAAATTAAGAAGGGTAGAAAGAAGCGATGGGAACAACAAGTTTTTGTTCATCAGCTTTCTCAGGAAAGGTATTCTAGGCTACAAGAGCATATTTATGAGTTTGACGGATTTACTGCGAAGTTGGCCATCGATCGTTATTACCCTAATCCTGCAGCTGCCCATATGCTTGGCTATATTGCCAAAACAAATGCAGTAGATTTAAAGTCCGATCGATATTATAATGGGCAAGATTATATAGGAAGGAGAGGCTTAGAACGCTCTTACGAAAAGGAGTTAAGAGGTCAGAAAGGTTTTGAGTTTATACTAAAAGATGTAAAAGGGAAAATTTCAGGCGCATGGGAAAACGGGAAGTACGATACGATGCCTTTACCAGGAAAGGATCTGCATACTACCATCGATGTTAGATTGCAACAATACGGAGAGGCGTTAATGAAGAATAAGTTAGGAAGTATTGTAGCGATTGAGCCCAAAACGGGTGAAATATTAGCCATTGTTTCTTCGCCAACTTATGACCCAGGAATGATGGTTGGCAGAGTACGATCAGAAAATTATTCGATACTGTTGCAAGACACTTTAAAGCCATTATATAATCGAGCTTTAATGGCAAGGTATCCTCCAGGTTCTACTTTTAAAATATTAATGTCATTGATTGGCCTTAAAGAAGGTGTGGTAGGAGAGTACGAGCATATTAAATGTATGAAGGACCATAAGAAGGAAGGTATGGTAACTTGTCATGATCATAAAGAGAGAATTGACGGGATAAGAACTGCCATAAAGTTCTCTTGTAATACCTATTATTCTCAGTTATTTAAGAAAATCATTGGGCAAAAAAAGTATCATGGTAATACAGAGGAAGCTTATAACCAATGGAGAGATTATCTAATAAGTTTTGGATTAAATCAACAACTGAATGAAGAAGGCTTTAGTGAAAGAAGTGGATGGGTGCCTCAAGCTAACGTTTTTAATAAGTTATATGGAAGTGGAAGATGGAAAGCACCAACCATCATATCTCTTTCCGTCGGTCAGGGAGAATTATTGCTTACACCCTTGCAAATCGCAAATATGTATAGTGTAGTTGCAAATAAGGGTTATTACATTACTCCACATATAGTAAAGAAAGTAGGTGAAGATTTGGCATTTGAAGCGGCCTTTTATGAAAGGAAATACACGCCAATCGAAGAAAAATACTTCGAACCGATTATGGAAGGTCTAGAAGAAGTAATGGAAGAAGGAACAGGAAAAACTTCTAAGATTGAAGGAATAAGAATGGGAGGAAAAACAGGTACTGCAGAAAACCCGCATGGAGAAGATCATTCTGTATTTGCAGGTATTGCACCATTAGATCATCCAGAAATTGCGATTTGTGTTTTTGTAGAAAACTCAGGGTATGGATCTGCTTGGGCAGCGCCAATAGCAAGTTTAATGACAGAGTTATATTTGGTAGACTCTATTTCGGATAAAAGGAAATGGTTAGAGAAAAAAATGTTAGAGGGAAGTTTAATTAAGTAATGAGTAGGAAAGAAACCTATATTAGAAAAGTAGACCTCATGTTGGTTTTAACCTATTTAGCCTTGGTGTTAATGGGGTGGCTCTCTATCTACGCAGCGACATACTCCGAAGGGCAAGAGTTTGCGATTACTTTACATCAGAACTATGGTAGACAAATTATGTGGGTAGGTGTTTGTCTTTCTGTAGCCTTCTTTATTCTCATAGTAGATTCTAAGTTTTTTACCAATTTCTCTTATCCTATTTATGGCGTCATGATGTTTATGTTGCTTGTGGTATTGTTTTTTGGACAAGAAGTAAAAGGAGCAAAAGCTTGGTTAGTAATTGGGAGCATTAAAGTACAGCCTGCAGAGTTTGCAAAGTTTGCTACAGCCTTGGCCTTGGCCAAATTTATGAGTGGCAGAACTTTTAAGTTTAAGGATCTACAAGACAAAATTAAAATGGGATTTATTCTTGCTTTACCTATTATCTTAATTCTATTACAGAATGATACAGGGTCTATGCTGGCATACACTTCTTTCTTCTTGATGTTTTATAGAGAAGGGATGAGTGGCTGGATTTTGGTTTCAGGAGTATCCGCTGCTACCTTGTTTATATTAGCATTGCTTAGTCCTGTTGGTTTAATTATTGGTATTGCTTTATTAGTCTTAATGATAATCATAAATGCATATTTGTCTGAAGCAAAAGGCTATGTACCGAAATGGCTAATTTATATTAATTGGTTAATTATTGTCTTTGTAATAGTTTGGGCAATGCTTAAAGGGATATTTAAATTAGATATCATCAAGATTGAAGATTTCCATTTGTATCTCTTATTAGGACAAATTCTATTTTCTGTATTTATAGTATTGATTTATCGAAATCGATTAAAACATATTATAAAGCGATATGTATTTCCTTTGGTACTTTGTATTACTGCTATAAGTT
This sequence comes from Chitinophagales bacterium, assembly GCA_042095635.1. Classification (GTDB taxonomy): domain Bacteria; phylum Bacteroidota; class Bacteroidia; order Chitinophagales; family CAJXBJ01; genus JBELBA01. The sequence continues at coordinate 368 of JBELBA010000035.1, read as the reverse complement.
ATGTTTCGGCAGTAGATTTTGCTTTTAGAAATATTCTAAAACCTCATCAGCGCGGAAGGATTGAGGTATTGTTAGGGATGAAAGAAGATCCTAACGGTGTTGGTTTTCATGGTATTCAATCTAGGATGACTATTGGTTCTGGTGGTGGTTTTGGCAAAGGTTGGTTACAAGGAACCAGAACTGCTGGTGGTTATGTACCAGAACAAACAACGGATTTCATTTTCTGTACCGTAGGAGAAGAGTTCGGCTTCCTCGGATCTATCATTATTATTGGACTATTTATCTTCTTCTTATTAAGAATTGTACATGTAGCAGAAAGACAAAGGTCTGCTTTTAGCAGGATATACGGATATGGGGTAGCTTCCATC
>JBELBA010000034.1:0-16261 GCA_042095635.1 Chitinophagales bacterium | reverse complement strand
AAAAATCACCGTGGGGATTATGTTCGGCGTTTTCAACCAACACTAAATGAGCCAATAGAGCCCATTCTTCTAAAGAGGCTATTAATTCTATTCATATGATCAAAGAAGCGGGGTTTAATTCATTTACGCTAGATCTTATTTATGGCATGCCTAATAGTAATGATGAGAAATGGCTACAAAACATAAGGCAAGCAATTCAGTTAGAGCCTGATCATTTGTCTGCCTATTGTTTAACCATTGAGAAGAATACGGTGTTAGATAATTGGTTGCAAAAAGGGGAATTAGATAAGATTCCAGATGAATTAGGTATTCGTCAATTCAAGTTGTTGATTGAAGAGCTTTCAGATGCTGGCTATGAGCATTATGAAATATCTAATTTTGCTAAAACAGGTAAAAGAGCTATTCATAATGCAAATTATTGGCAAGGAAAAGATTATATAGGTATTGGCCCTTCAGCTCATTCTTATAGTCATCAGAGTAAAGGACGTTCTTGGAATATCGCACATAATATAAAGTATATGGAATCGATCGAAGATGGAAGGGTTCCTGAAGAAGTAGAAAGTCTTTCAATCATTGATCAAGTTAATGAGTATATCATGATAAGGTTAAGGACGAAAGAAGGGCTTATATTTGATGAGTTAAATGTTCTTTTTGGTGCTCAACACTTGCAAGCTATCAAGTCTAATATTAATCTCATAGATAAAGATCTATTTGTATTAACAGCTCAAAGTTTTAGCTTAAATGTTGAAGGTAAGTTGGTTAGTGATCAAATCATTAGAGATTTATTTGTAGAAGAATAAAGATCATAATCATATTTGTACCGATTATCAATCTAAAGACCGTTTAGCAATAATGAAGTGCTAACTTTGTAGTTAAATAATAGATTATGGCATTTATAGAGGTAATACAACACGAAGTGTCGGAGGGAGAATTGAAAAAATTTATGATGATATCATTGATTCAAGAGGTAAGTTAGCCGAAGTACATAAGATTCAATCTCTGCATCCGCAGTCTATTATGGATCATATGAACTTATAAATGTCCATCATGTATGGAAAATCACCATTGAAGAGAAAGGTGAGAGAAATGATGGCCGTTGTTGTTTCTAAAGCCAACGATTGTGAATATTGTCAAGTACATCATGCAGATGCTGTAAATCATTATTGGAAGGATTTAAATAGGGTCAATCAATTAAGAACCGATTATACTAAACTAGATTTAAGTCCTATTGATATGGCACTTTGTGATCTTGCTTGGTACTTAACAAGAAATCCAGGTAAGCATACAGAAGACAAGTTTATTAAGCCTCTAAGAGTGCTTGGATTAGATGATAGAGCTATACTTGATGCCACATTAGTTATAGCATATTTCAATTTTGTAAATAGACTGGTATTAGGATTAGGAGTTCATTTAGAAGAAAATACTAGTGGTTATAATTATAATTAGTGTATTTCCTTCTTTTCTTGTTCTAATACCCTAGCTGGTAATCCATAAGAATCTATTAAATAGATTAAGGAAGCTATACTAGCTGCTCCTAATTCTAATTCTCTAGGATGTACATTCTCTAATACATCAGATGCTGCATGGTGATGATCAAAGTATCTTTGATTATCTGGTAAGTAACCAATTAATGTTATTGGCCCATTTTGTCTTAAAGGTTTAATATCAACGCCTCCCCAACCTTTTTTTAATACATTGATATCATATGGTGCTAATAAGTCTGCCCATTGCTGAATATGACCTACATGCTCTTCTGGTCCATCAATAGTAAAACCTCTTGGCGTAAATCCACCTCTATCAGATTCTATAGCGCAATAGTGGTTTTCTCCTTTTTCTTTGGCATATTTAGCATAGGTTTTACCACCCATATTTCCATTTTCTTCATTCATAAATAATACAAACCTTAATGTTCTCTGCGGTCTATAGCCAGTTTGTAATAATAAACGCATCGCCTCAATAGTATGTGCAATCCCAGCTCCATCATCATGTGCGCCTTCTCCTAAATCCCAAGAGTCTAGGTGTCCTCCAATTGTAATGATTTCATCCGGAAATTCCGAACCTTTAATTTCTGCAACAACATTATAGTGGATAGTATCAGGTCTTAATTCACAATTCATTTTCATGGTAATTGTTGGTTTTTCACCGTTCAAGTATAATTGACCTAATCTGTTTGCATCTTTAATACTGATTGCTGCTGAAGGGATTCTTTTGATCGTATCTACATAACGCATACCACCACTGTGAGGGAAGCTATCTTCTTTTAATGAAAGGGAACGAACCAAAACTGCTTTTGCTCCATATTTTGCTGCATTGGATGCACCCCACCATCTTTGATCGAAACAAGATCCATATGCATTTCCCGTATTGATAAATCTAGGGTTCAAAGCTCTATTGTAAAGCACTATTTTATCTTTTACTAATTCTGCCCCTAATGTATCTAATTCTTTCAGTTGATGAACGATTAGTAATTCTCCTTCAATGGTTTTACCATCTGTACCTATAGACATTCCTAATGCAGTGGCATGTAGAGGCTTTTGTTCTCCTTTAATCTTAACGCTACTTTTTTCATTTCTTACCCAATGAGGCACCATTATTTCTTGTTTGTAAACAGTATCAGCTCCTAAAGACTTCAATAGATCATAACCCCAATCCACTGCTTTATAAGAGTTAGGAGAAGCAGTTAATCTGTGACCGATGCCTTTACATAATTCTGTTAAGTAGTCATAAGATTTTAGAGAAGTTAAAGCTTCATCATACATTGCTCTAATTCTAAGAGAATCTTTATTTTGAGCAGAAAGTGCAGTTGAAATGGTAATACAGATAAGTAAAAGTAGCGTTCTCATAATGTTGCTTTAGGCTAATTTAAGGGAAGTGCAACAAGTATCCAACTAAAGAAGTGTCGTTTACAATTTTACAAGCTTTTTAAACATCACAGCTAAAAAACCTCCAATGTAAGGTCCTAATATATAAACAGTAAAAAAGCTAAATGGCGCTGCAGGGAACGCTTCTATTCCCCAACCAGAAAAGTAAGCGATTAGTCTAGGACCGAAGTCTCTAGCCGGATTAAGGCCTGCTTGTGTATATGGAGCGATAAAGTAAATAAGTATTGCTACAGTCAAACCAATAATTACAGGAATCTTTAACTTGTATTGGCTTGGTTTTTTAGAAACAATAAAAATCATCATTAATAAAATAAATGTGCCAATTGCTTCAAGAAGCATTGCGGATTGCCAATTTAACTCTCCAATTTCATCAATAAAGCCAGGATTTGGAAAAAATTCACCAAACATTACCGCAGATAAATGGGAGTCACTAGTTCCTCTTACAATTTGATTTTGAGTTTCGTAAATGGAAATGCTAGGTTCGAATATTAAATAGATTAATATACCAGCAAGCATAGCTCCTATTATTTGAAATAGGGTGTATTGTAAAAGAGATTTAAAACTAATCCTGTTGTCTATGAATATGGCTAATGAAACTGCAGGATTTAAGTGGGCTGGGCCAAATTTTCCGGCTACATAAATTGCAATTGTAATTCCTATTCCCCATATAAATGCTACTTCTAATAAAGAAGAAAAAGTATCTAGAAGAACTGCTCCAGCAACACTACTGCATCCAATAAATACTAAAATGAATGTACCGATCAATTCTCCTATTTCCTCTTTCCTATTCACTACACATTTTCTTTAACAAATGCTTCACAGAATTGTTTGATTGTATCTCGTGTAGATCTAAAAGAATTCATTATTTCCTCTTCTATTCCAGTTGCTTTGGCTGGGTCGGGGAAACTATGATGCACTACTGTTGTTTGTTGAGGAAAGATTGGACAAACTTCAGCAGCATGATCACATACTGTAATAATTAAATCCATTGGAATTTCTAAGTATTCATTAACACTATTTGAGGTATGATGGCTGATATCAATTCCATCTTCTTTCATTACTTCAATGGCTTTAGGGTTAACGCCATGTGTTTCAACGCCAGCACCATAAATATTTGCTTTACCATCTGCGAAATAATTCAGGTAGCCATGTGCAATTTGACTTCTACATGAATTACCAGTGCATAGTACTAGTATGTTTTTCATAGATGGTAAAGATAGGAAGAAGACGATTTATTTGGTGGGTTTTACAATTATTTAATGTAGAATTAAACTTTCCCAACGATAGATTCGTTCACATTTGTGATATGTCCACCAATCTTTTTCATGTTAACCATTAAGTCGTTGTATAGAATTCCTTCCTGAATAGGATATACTGCGTTTTCCACTCTTTCAAAATGAAGATCTCTAAACTTATCTCTTAGTTGCCTCATTCTATCTTCGATGGCTAAAGCATCTTTAATATCAATTGTTACGTCATCTTCACTAGCTAAATAGGTTCTCATTAACTTTACTAAATCGTAAAGGTTATCTAACATTTCTTTTAATTCAGCTTCTGTTTCTGCAGGCATTTTAGCTTTCTTTTCTTTAAGATCTCCTAATGTGCTAGTCATCTTATAGAATAGGTCAGCAATACTTTCTAAGTCATCAACAATCTTTAATAGGCTTCTAACTTGTCTAGAAGAATCTTGAGAGATTTCACCAGCTGCACATTGAGTCAAATAGTTTGAAATTTCAATTTCTAATCTATCCGTTACTTCTTCTCTTTTCTTGATCTTATCTGCCAACTTCGTCCATTGTTTAGGTTTCTCTAGAATTAATGCCATAAAACTCACACACATCTTATCTACAACCTTAGCCATAACCTGTGTTTCTTTCTTAGCTTGTAAGATAGAAAGTTCAGGTGTAGAGAACATTCCTCCACCAATATATGCCAATGAAGAGTACTCGTCTTCTCCACCTTTTGAAGTAACCATTTTTTCAACAAATGCAGCAATTCTAGGAGAGAACCAAACGAGTAATAAAACGTTTGTAACATTAAATAGGGAGTGAAATGTTGCTACAGAAAAAGTTCTTACATCTTTAATATCGCTTTTATAAACCGCTAATGCATTACCTTCTAAATTAGAAATATTGTTGTTCACCACATTAGGGTTAAATAATGCATCATGGATTAAAGTACTATCTCCGTTAATAAATGGGATGTATGGAACAATTATTTCCACAAGATCCATAAAGAAGCTAGTGAAAAATAACATCCATGTTACACCTATGAGGTTAAATAAAGAGTGAAATCGTGCTATTCTTTTCGCATGTATATTTGCAACTGTTGCAGCCATATTTGCTGTAACGGTTGTACCTATATTTTCTCCCAATATCATGGCGGTAGCCATTTCAAAACTGATCCATTCATTGGCTATCAAAATAAGTGTAATAGCTGTTGTTGCTGATGAGGATTGTACTACTACTGTTAAGATTAGACCAAATAATATGAATATGACAATTGAGCCAAAATTATACCCCATTAGGTTTTGAACAAAATCTAGCATATCAGGGTTAGACTTGATATCTGGTACGGCTTCTTTTAAAAAGCCTAATCCGATAAATAGTAATCCAAAGCCAAGTCCAAACTCTCCTAAGTTCTTCAGCTTGTTTTTGCTTGAAAATAATAGAGGGAAACAAACGGAGATTACAAAGAATGAGATCACACTCTTAGATACTTTAAATCCAACAGTTGCAACAATCCAAGCGGTTAATGTAGTACCAATATTGGCACCCATAACTACACCAAGAGATTCTGTTAAACTTAACAATCCTGCATTAACGAAACTTACAACCATAACAGTTGTTGCAGAAGAGGATTGTATTAAACAAGTAACTGTAAGACCTGTAAGTATTCCAAAGAATGTATTCTTTGTCATACCACTTAAGATTTTTCTTAAGCTTCCACCAGCAAGTTTTTGCAACCCCTCTGACATGATTTTCATACCGTAGATGAACACCCCTAAGGCTCCAATAAGCATGATTAAATCTTTAATTCCGTATTCCATTATTTTTCGTTTAACTCTTCTTGGAACAATTGACTGCGCTAAAGTTCTTAATTTATTATTATGTTGGCAAACTTATGCAAGGTTAATAATTATAATGAAATAGTTATATTTAGATTTAAGAAAGCGTGTTATGCCAAAGAAGATTTTAATAGTAGATGACGAGGAAGATATTGTTGAGTTTTTACAATATAATTTGGAGAAGGCAGGTTATGATGTATTGACTGCTACTAATGGTTCTGAGGCATTAAGTATTGCAAAAAGTAATTTACCTGATTTAATTATACTCGATATTATGATGCCTGTTCTTAACGGAATCGAAGCATGTAAGTTAATCAGGGAAGATGCAACATTGAATAATTCATTAGTTGTGTTTTTAACAGCTAGAGAAGAAGATTATATGGAAATAGAAGGCTTCAATTCTGGCGGAGATGACTATATAAATAAACCTATCAGGCCTAGATTATTAGTTAGTAAGATAAATGCGATGCTAAAGCCTAGTGAAAGTGCTGATGAACAAGAAGGAATTATAGAAATAGGTTCTTTAGCCATTAATAAAGAGAATTACAGTTTAGTAAATAAAGGTGTGTCATTAAATCTTCCTCGAAAAGAATTTGAATTACTTTATATGTTATTAAGTGTGCCTGGCAAAGTCTTTACTAGATTAGAGCTACTGAATGAAATATGGGGTGAAGATATTTATGTTACAAATAGAACGATAGATGTTCATATTCGTAAACTTCGAGAAAAAATAGGAGACGACTTAATTAAAACAGTTAAGGGTATAGGTTATAAGTTTGAAAGTAATGGAGCAGAATAGTTCACCAAAGAAAATAATAAGGAATATTTCCATTGTAAATGGATTAATCGTTACTGCTTTGTATTTCGGTATGCAAGTGATTGCAGACGAGGTTAAATACTGGACTTTGATCATATGTCCTGTCATCATGTTGGTGACTTACTTCTTCCTTTATTCCGCTCTTGAGAAAACACTTTTTAGGCAAATCAAAGTAATTTACAAGATTATTTCTGATTTGAAGTCAGGTAAGAAAATGGAACTTGGGATGGACACAAATGTGATTGGAGAGGTTACAGGAGAAGTTCGATCTTGGGCCATTGAAAAGAAAGCGGAAATTGAGCAGTTAAAAGAGACGGCACAATACAGAAAAGACTTTGTTGGGAATGTTTCTCATGAATTGAAAACTCCCATATTTAATATTCAGGGTTATATAGATACGTTAATAGATGGAGGATTGGATGATCCAAAGATTAACTTAAGATATTTACATAAAGCATCACAGAATGTAGATAGAATGGTGACTTTAGTGGAAGATTTAGATCATATATCTAAGTTGGAAGGTGGGAGATTGGAGTTGAATCAGAGCAAATTTAATATTGTTGAAATTTTCGAAAGCACATTTGAAGAGTTAGAAATAAAGTCAGAGAGTAAAGGTATTGAGTTAAGCTTTAAGAATAAAAATCAAAAGTCAGTTTTGGTCTTTGGAGACAAAGAATTGTATAGAGGTGTAATTACTAATTTATTGGTTAACTCCATAAAGTATGGTAAGGAGGATGGCGAGACTTTAATCGGTTTTTATGATTTAAATGATCGATGGTTAGTAGAAGTATCAGATAACGGAGTAGGAATTGCGCAAAAGCACTTGCCTAGATTGTTCGAACGTTTCTATAGAGTAGAAGAGAGTAGGTCTAGAGATGCTGGAGGAACAGGATTAGGTTTGGCAATTGTCAAGCATATCGTTGAAAGTCATGGTGAGACGATCAATGTAAGAAGTAAAGAAGGGGATGGTTCTACTTTTGGGTTTACTATTAAGAAAGGCTCTTAACTTTCTTTAGCCCATTTTTTAATTTCTTCAATTGCTTTTTGCTCATCTAACCAACCAAGTGTGTTTGCTCTACCAAATCCTTTATAATTTTCAAACCAAATTTCAAGTATACCAGGGATTGCCGGGTAATCGAATTTTAAGTCACTAAGTGTTTTAGCTTTAATCGTTTGATATTTAACTTTTGCAGGTATACATATTAGTTTATGATCCGTTTCTCCATTGTCATCTAACATTAAGATACCTAAAGGAATAACTTCAATCATTGAACTTGTAGGCAGAGATGCTCCAATAACAATTGCATCAAATGCATCACCGTCTCCACCTTTAGATTTTGTTAATCTAGTTTGAGGTATAAAACCATAATTTCCTGGGTAACCAAGAAAGTCTATAACCCTTTCCTTTCCATTTATTTCTTCAACGGCAAAAGTTTTGGATGCATAATCATATTCTACTTTTCTATTTGTTCCTGATGGAATCTCAATAATTACATTGATGTGTCCACTTTCAGAAAACGTAGGAAAAGTTTCTATAGATTGCTCAGTACAACTGTTTAGAAGAACGATAGTTATTAATAAATAGAAAAGTCTTTTCATGTTTGTTGGTTTTATAGTCTAAATATAAAGACTTAATTAGAAATAAAATAATGTGCATTCAGATTATCTATTAAAACTCCGGCGCTAATTTTACGTAACTAGATAGTCAGTTCACTAATCTAACTATAATGGAGAAATTTGATGTGATTATTATTGGAGGCGGACCATCTGGTTATGCATCTACAATGAGAGCAATTGATTTAGGAAAATCTGTGTGTTTAATTGAGAAAGATAAGCTAGGAGGAGCCGGATCAAATAAAGGCGCTTTGGCGTCTAAAACAATGTGGGAACATGCTAAAGATTATAGAAATGCATGTAGACAGCATATTTCCATTGAGGAAATTAAATGGGAGGCGGTCCATAAAAGAATGAGTGAAGCTGTTGCTACTTGGAATTTTAATTTGTCTTGTCACATTAAAATGTTAATAGAAGAAGCACAAGTTTCTAATCTAGTTTATGAAAGAGGAGCAGGAAAATTATTATCTCCAAATGAGGTTCAGATTACCAAAGGAGATAAGGAAAAAGTAATATATGGTGAGCATATTATACTTGCTACAGGAAGTACGCCTAGAAAATTGCCACATATTCCTATTGATGAGAAAGTGATTTTAACAAGTGATGGTATATTTGATATTGAAGAATTTCCAGAAAGTATGGTGATCTTAGGTGCCGGAGTTATTGGTTGTGAATTTGCAACGATCTTTGCCAATTTTGGGAAAACTAAAGTAAATATCATTGATAAGCAAGATCGAATTCTTCCATTTGAAGATGAGGATATTTCAAGTTTAGTTACTGCAAACCTAGAAAAAAGTGGTGTTCAAGTATATAAGGAATCTTCTTTAGTAAGAATGGATATCGTTGACGGTGAAGTAGAATATGAATTAGAGTTTAAGGATGGAAGAAAAGAAGTGTTTCATGTAGAGAAAGCACTGGTATCTGTGGGAAGGGTTCCAAATTCTAAAGGTTTAGGTCTAGAAGAATTAGGTATTGAAATCTCAGATCAAGGTCATGTTGTAGATGATGATACACATACTGCAGTTTCTAATGTTCATGCAGTTGGAGATTTATCGGGTCATATTGCGCTTGTTAATGTAGGGGAGTTGGAAGGTAGGCAAGCCATTGAAACAATTTATGGGAAATCTAAAAATAAACTGACTTATAAAAACGTTTCATCAATCATGTTTTTAGATCCAGAAGTTGCTGCTGTAGGCATGAATGAACAACAAGCTAGAGCATCTGGTATACCTCATAAAGTAGTTAAATTAGATTTCTCTTGTATTGCAAGAGCAATAGCAATGGATAAGGTAACAGGATTCTTTAAAATAATTGTTACAGATGATGAGGAGATGAAAATACTAGGAATGCGTGCTTTAGGAGAAAGCGCTTCTAGTGCAATACAAGCAGTTGCATTATTAATAGAAATGGATAGAAGTATCGTTGAGTTAGAGAATTTAATTCATCCACATCCATCTATCATTGAAGGTATTCAGGAATGTGTGAGGATGTTGCAAGGTTCTCCAATCTTTAAATCGTCCATTTTTACAGATAAACTAAAAGCATATTCTTATAAGGAAGGGGTATGTACACCGTTAAATATCGTTTAAAAATAAACTGGGTGGAATCTTAACCGACCTGAAGTGTTGTATTCTAATGTAGGAAGTGGAAGCTTTACAATATTGAGCAGTATAAGTGTCTTTTTTAATAAAGGAGAATTTGTCTCTATTCTAGTTAAATCAATGTCTAAAGAAAGGTAGTACTGTCTTAATCTAGGAATGTCTGTTCTGTCTATATCCTTGATTTTATCTTTGTTAGAGTCCCAAGTATTATCTTCTCCGCCATACATTTGTTCTGCTCCATATCCTGCAGCTACACCAAGCCATTTAGGCCATTTACTCTCAGGGTAAAATGCTCCAACGCTAGTACTTAGCCAATAGGTCTGTCCATTATAGTCTTTTAAGAATGCCTCATACCAATGAGAACCATATAGTTCTGCAGCTCTTTCTCCTAATTGACCACTTGGGTAGTTTACAGGATGAAAGCTCCATTTCATGCCAATCTTTTGTTCTGTCCATAATAATTCTTGTCCTGTGACTATTACGGACCCTAATGTGTTCGCTGCTATGTCTCCAAAGGATGCGCCCCATTCTTGAGAGAAACCGTCCAATACTTCAATAACAGTTTGGGCAAAAAATCCAAATCCACCTGCAATCCAAGCTGCTTTTTTGTGTTCTACACCTGACCATTCTAAGGCTCTTAAAAAGAAAAGCGATTCTACATATGCAGAATAGATATGTCCCACTTTATCAATCTGCATCCATTGGTTATTGTCATTATGCCAATGAAATGCACTTCTGGGATAATCGGCATACCACAATTGATTAAGACCTATCATTGAACCAGTGTACACACCGGCAGTAATTCCATAAAGCCATTTTGTTTTGGTTGGGTTATAAGGCCTCCAATCATAATAGGCTATTCCTTTTTCTATCTGACTATCAGTCTTTCTTGGCTTAGTGTCATCAATAATGATTGCCCCGCCATTCTCTTGTGCTAGTAGAGTATCCTTAAACAAAAATAAAAAAGCAAGGAGCATTAATCCCTTACTTAGTGTGTTATATTTATTAAAGTTGATCATTAAAGTATAGTCTCAGCTACCTGATCAAGTATTGTTCTTACCTTAGTTGCATTTTCTGCTTCACAGTAAACTCTCAAAACAGGTTCTGTTCCTGAAGGTCTAATCATAATCCACTCATCATCTGAGATAAAGAACTTGAAACCATCAATTGTTTTCACATGCTTTACAGGATAATCTCCAAATACTTGATATTTACCATCCTTACAGTTTTGAATGATAGATTGTTTTAACTCTTCAGTTATATGTAAATCATCTCTAGAATAAGAGAAAGAACCTATGATGTCGTATACTTCCTGTATTAAGTCATTGATTGATTTACCTGTTTTTGCCATAAACTCCATGATAGTTAAAGCAATAAAGATTCCATCTCTTTCTGGGATAAAAGTGCCTACTGCAATACCTCCAGATTCTTCACCACCAACTAAGACATCTTCTACTGTCATCTTTTCAGCGATATATTTAAATCCGATTTTAGTTACCTCTAAGTCCAAACCATAATGCTTACAAAGCTTAACGATCTTTTCTGTAACAGAGAAAGCAACAACAATCTTACCACTTAACTTTTTGTAGTTGCATAAGTAGTGAATCAATAATAGAATGATGTGGTGAGAATCTACAAATTCTCCATCACCATCATACATTCCAATTCTATCTGCATCACCATCATTGGCAAATCCAACTTGTAATTCGCTATTATTTTTTAATGCCTGAGAAAACTCTAATAAGTTTTTATGAATAGGTTCTGGAGCCTGACCTCTAAAAGATGGATTATGATCACAATGTAATTTGAATGCATCAGGGAATAAACGTTTTATAACATTTTGTCCTGCACCATACATGGCATCATAGCCAAACTTTAAAGTTCTAATTGCATCCATGTCAAATGATTTTTCAATCATATCGCAATATATTCCTTCTAAGTCTTTGTATTCAATTTTTCCAGCTTCAACTAATGCCTCATACTGATCTAATTTTGAAGGAGTCGCTGCTGGAATTAAGTCTTCAACTTCTTCAATTACTGCAGGACTTGCAGGTCCTCCAAAATGAGCTTTTAATTTAAAACCATTATATGAAGGAGGATTGTGAGAAGCAGTGATTACTACACCAATCTGTGCATCAAATTCTTTAGTAGCCAATGATACCATAGGAGTCGAAACAAATCCTTTTGCAGCGATAACTTCAATGCCTTTATCTGCAAATATTGCTGCAGCTGCCTGTAAGAACATCTCACCTCCAAAACGACAATCATGTCCGATAACAATTCTAGGTGTTCCATTATTATTTTTAATTACCCATTCAGCAGTTGCGATAGCAACTCTTTCTAAATTGGTAACAGTATATTCTTTAGCGATAATGGCTCTCCAACCATCCGTACCAAACTTGATTTTACTCATTGTTTATAATTTAAGGTTAATTCAATCGGATGATCGCATTGCTTGTTCCATCCTCGAAGACATTAAAAATAACATATAATTGCTATAACAAGAACGTTATTAACGTTAGATGTGGAAAATATTCTCACCCGTTGCGTAACGGATTTCGTACATTGTATCAAATTCAATTGGTAAAGAATGGGTAAGAAAGATTCTTCTTCAAATTTTAATCCTGAATTCCTTTTAACAGTGGCACGTTTCGAGGAAACTCTTGCAGGAAACATATCTGTTTATTTCGAAGGGAATGAGGTGGAGGAGATTATTGATTACTATATCAATAAAACACAATTCTTAAAAGCTATTTATGCCTGTGATTATGCCATCGAGAAATTTCCTTTTTCTCATGAGTTCTATTCCATCAAAGCAGAAGTATTTATCTACTTAGATAAGGTCGATGAGGCGATTGGTATTTTAGAATATCAAATTTCTATGGGTAATGCCGATCATAGTGTGTTCTCTCTTTTTGGAGATGCATACTTATTAAAAGAGGAATATAATATGGCTTTGAAGTATTATAAAAAAGCCATGGATTGTGTGTTTGAAGAAAATGAAAAGGAAGACACCTATTTTGATATCGCTTTTGTGTACCAATCAATGGAGCAATATACATTAGCAATAAAATATTTATTAAAAACCATTAGAATTAATCCAAAGCACCCTGATGCAGTTAATGAATTGGGGATTTGTATTGATTTATCTGAAGAATTTCAAAGAGGATTAGTCTGCTTTGAAGAAATCATCAATTTACATCCGTATTGCGATGCAGCTTGGTTTTTCTTAGGTCATTGTTATGCTGCATTAAATAGAAATGAGAAAGCTGCTAATGCCTATGAATATGCTGTAATCATTAATGAAAAGAATGAGATGGCACAATTAGCTTTGGCGGACATTTTATTCGAATTAGGAAAGTATCAGGATTCATTGGAGATCTTTCAAATGCTAGAAAGGGAAGGAGATCAATCGGATGGAATTTATAAAAAAATAGGGTTGTGTTATTATCACTTAGAAGAGATAAGTGAAGCAAAAGCCTATTATAACAAAGGTATTAAGACCTGTATATCTGATGAGTTTGCTGATGAATTATGGTATTTATTAGGGGAAGCTTTTGAAGCAGAAGATAATTATGAATCTGCTAAGAAATGTTATGAGACTGCGCTAGATAAGTACAATTCAGAGATCTACTGGGCAGCTTTAGCCTATGTAGAACAAGAGCTTGGAAATTATGAAACGGCTTTAAAGTATTATGAGAATGCCATTGAAGGTGATCCTTATAATGAAGCTTTATGGGAAGCCTATGCATACTGCTTAATGGATAATAAAGATTTTGAAAAAGCTGTAGATGTATTAGAAAGTGGCTTAGTTATTATGCCAAAGAGTGCAAATTTAAGATATTTGCTGGGTGGAGCAATGATTAAAGGCGGAAGTAATCAGCAAGGTAACGTTGAATTAGAGAAAGCCTTGACGATGAATTATCAGGAACATGAAACAATCTTTGAGTATTTTCCTGAACTCAGAAAAAATCATTCGATTCTAAAATTAATCGAACAGTATAAGAAATAATAAGTATGAACTTTTCTTTAAACAACATCCCTAACAGAACACAAAAGCCTAGGGGAAAAGGGCTTACGATGATAATGGATAAAGGGTTGAGCACTCGTCAAGTAGAAGATATGCTTGAGGCGAGTGGATCTTATATTGATGTTGTAAAATTAGGTTTTGGGACTTCATTTGTTTCTAATAATCTAGAAGATAAATTAAAAGTATATAAAGATAATGGTATTGGCGTTTACTTTGGTGGTACATTATTTGAAGCATTTATAGCAAGAAATCAATTTGAAGACTATAAACGATTGGTAGATAAATATCAATTAGATTATGTTGAGGTATCTGATGGTTGTATGGATATGGATCATAATGATAAATGCAGATATATTTCAGAATTAGCAAAGCAAGCAACTGTATTTTCTGAAGTTGGGTCTAAAGACGCAAGTGTTGAAATTCCTGCTAATAAGTGGGTAGAGATGATGGAAAAAGAGTTAAATGCTGGTTCTTGGCGTTTAATTGCAGAAGCAAGAGAAGGTGGTAACGTCGGAATATTTGATGGTGGCGGTGAAATTAAAGGGGATTTAATCGAAGAAATCATTACTAAAGTACCAGGAGAGAAAATTCTTTGGGAAGCACCACAGAAATCACAACAGATTTGGTTTATTAAATTATTAGGACCAAATGTTAATCTTGGTAACATTGCGCCAGCTGAGGTGATTCCATTAGAAACATTAAGGTTAGGCTTAAGAGGCGATACTTTTAATGAGTTTCTAAATATAGATGAAGCAGAATTAGCAAAATTATAAAATAAAAAAAGCCTCTCCATTTGGAGAGGCTTTTTTCATTTTATATGTTCTGAATTTAATATAAACTAGTCTATTAACTCTAAACTTCTGTTGATGAACTTACTTAACTCTTCTCCTTTTAATAGGTTCTGAGATAATAAAGCTAGATCTAAAGTCTGACCAATTAAAGTCTCTTTCTTAGAAGAATCACCTTCTTTAACGATCTTAGAAACTAAAGGATGATTACTGTTTACAACTACATTGTAAGACTCTGGCATATTACCCATCATAGCCATTCCTCCTCCTAACTTACTCATGTCGGCCATTCTTCTCATAAATTCTGGTCTAGTGATTTGGATTGGAGAAGCTTCTGGAGATAATGAACCAAACTCAACATTAAACATTCCATCTTTACCTTCTACTTGAGCATCAATTAAAGGCTTCAATTCATTTTGTTGATCTTCAGAAAGTACTGAATCATACTTCTCATCTTTATCAATCAATTTATCAATAGTATCTGCATCAACTCTTGTAAAAGCCGAATTTTCAAGCTTCTGCTCTAAATGATTTACAAAGTGATTATCCGTTACACCATCCATAATTAATACGTCATATCCTTTGTCTGTAGCGGCTTTTATATAAGTATATTGTTCTTCTTTATTAGAAGTATATAAATGAACTAACTTATCTTCTTTGTTTTTCTGAGTCGCCTCAATATGTGTTTTGTACTCATCAAATGTGAAGCACTTATCTGCCGTGTTCTTTAATAAAGCATATTTAGTTGCTCTATCGTAAAACTTCTCATCAGACAACATTCCATACTGGATAATTGTTTTGATATCGTCCCATTTAGATTCGAAATCCGCTCGGTCTTTTTTAAATAACTCAGCTAATTTGTCAGAAACCTTTTTAGTAATATAACTAGATATCTTTTTCACTGCTCCATCTGCTTGTAAATAAGATCTAGATACATTTAAAGGAATATCTGGAGAGTCAATCACCCCTTTAAGCATCATTAAGAAATCAGGAACAATTCCCTCTGTAGAATCTGTAACAAATACTTGTCTGCAATATAATTGGATTTTGTCTTTTTCAATTTCGAAGTTGTTAGACAACTTAGGGAAGTATAAGATACCTGTTAGATTGAATGGGAAGTCCACATTTAAATGAATCCAGAATAAAGGCTCTGGAGCCATTGGATATAATTCTCTATAGAAAGACTTATAATCTTCATCAGTTAATTCTGATGGTGCTTTAGTCCATGCAGGGTGCGTATTATTGATGATGTTATTAACTGTTTCTTTAGTCTCTTTGGCATCTTCACCTTCACCTTCTGTATTTGTAATTTCTTTTGTTCCGAACTGCACAGGAACAGGTAAGAATTTACAGTACTTAGTTAGTAACTCATTGATTTTCCAATCTTCTAAAAAGTCTTTAGAATCCTCATCGATATGTAAGATAATCTCTGTACCTCTGTCTGTCTTTACAGTATCTTCTA
>JBELBA010000033.1:0-16460 GCA_042095635.1 Chitinophagales bacterium | reverse complement strand
GATGATGATGACTCTAGAAGAATGGGATGGAAAATGGCACAATACGAAATGCAAGGTATACCAGTAAGAATCGGAGTTGGTAAAAGAGACATGGAAAATAAGGTAATTGAAATCGCAAGAAGAGACACAAGAGAGAAAAATAGTGTTTCGATTGATAATGCAGTTTCAAATATAGAAAACCTTATAGAAGACATCCATTATAATCTATTCAATAATGCTTTAAAGCATAGAGAAGAGCATACTACTATTGTAGACAATTATGATGATTTTAAAGAAGTATTAGAAGGGAAAGGTGGATTTATATCTGCACACTGGGATGGAACAACAGAAACTGAAGATGCTATACAAACAGAAACTAAAGCAACTATTAGATGTATTCCTTTAGATAACAAGTTAGAAGAAGGTGTTTGTATTTATTCTGGAAAACCATCTACACAAAGAGTGTTATTCGCTAAAGCATATTAAACTAATTGAATGAGTAAAGCAAGAGCGTTAATTAACGAGCAATTAAGATCAAAATCTGCTGTAAAAAGTAAAGTTGCTAAAATAACAGAAGAGAAATTTCAATTGGTGAAAAAATGTGTTGCTGAAGTAACCAAGGAATTACGTTGTGAAATAAGCGATCTAAAAGAGATTCAAGTTAATTATGAATCTAAAAGCGGTTTTGAAGTTGATTTAGAAATAGGAAGTGATATTCTTGCTTTCACTTTACATTCTAATACATTCACTTTCGATGCAGAACACTTTATTCATAATACAGATTATGTAAAAGAAGACAAAGACAGAGCGTTCTGTGGAGTTATTCAGATCTATAATTTCTTAACAGATTCTATAAAATATCACAGGCATAATGATTTGGGTTATTTGATTGGTAGAATCTTCATTAATAAGGAAGGTCACTTTTTTGTAGAAGGTAAAAGACAATTGGCTTTCTTATATAATGAGTTTAAAGATCAGGTATTAACCAAGGAACAAGTAATGAATATCATTGAATCTTCCATTCTTTATTCTTTAAGTTTTGATTTATTAACGCCTCCATACGAGGAAGTACAAGTCATTTCCCTAAAGGATAAACTACAACAGTCTGGTATTATGGCCCAAAGAACAGGCAAAAGAGTAGGTTTCAAATTCAATTCGGATAGTGATAGTATCTCATAATATTATCAAATAAGCATTTCAAAGTGATTAAAATTTAAAAATCATAATTTTATAAAGTGATTTTCGTAATTTGGCTAATATGGCTAAGATTAACTTTGACAACATTGAGGTAGCCTTCGCGCACAAATCTGATAAGGAGCTTAAACAAGCTTATTGGATTTTTACATTATTCAATATTGTATGGTTAAATAAAATATTAAGCATTTTAGGTTCGATAGCCTTTGCAATAAAACTTCCTGTAGGATTTACGGTTAAAGGCAATATTTTTAAACACTTCTGTGGTGGTACAAATTTAATGAATTGCGAATCTACAGTAGATATCATCAAAGCACATAAAGTTGAATCCAATCTAGACTACTCTGTAGAGGCTAAACATAGTAATGCAGCTTTTGACAAAACTAGAGATGAGATTGTCAATAATATTACATTTGCAGCAACTACTAATTCTTTAACTTTTACCAGTCTTAAAATCACAGGTTTATGTGATTCAAATATCCTTGAAAAACTGGATAGTAATAAAGTACTTAATCCATTAGAGTCTGAAGACTATGATCATGCAATGTTTAGATTAAATGAAATCTGTAAGACTGCATTTGATAAAAAGATTAAACTCTTTATTGATGCAGAAGAATCTTGGATACAAGATACTATTGATTTGCTTACAGATCAGATGATGGAAATGTATAACAAAGAGGAAGTGATCATTTACAATACATTTCAGATGTATAGACATGATAAACTTGATTTCTTAAAAGCATCTCATCAGAGAGCATTAGACAAAAATTATAAATTGGGTGCTAAATTGGTAAGAGGTGCATATATTGAAAAAGAAACAGAATACGCATTCAAACATAAAAAGAAGAGTGTAATCTGTCCATCGAAAGATGCAACAGATCAATCTTTCAATGCAGGAACAACTTTTTGTTTACAAAACTTAGATCAAATAGGACTAGTAGCAGCAACTCATAATGAAGAAAGTAGCCAACAGGTTATTGATATTATGGAAAGTGAGAATATTGCTCCTACTAATAGAAATGTATACTTTGCTCAATTATACGGTATGAGTGACCACATTTCTTTTAACATAGCTGAAGCTGGATACAATGTATGTAAGTATATTCCTTATGGTCCTATTAATGATGTCATTCCCTACCTAATCAGAAGAGCACAAGAAAACACATCTATTGCTGGTCAGATGGGAAGAGAATTAAGTCTATTAAGGTCCGAAATGAAAAGAAGACAACTTATAAAATAATACTTGATAGCAATATCAACCAGATTAATTCATACACCCATATTTTCTCCATTCTATTTAGCCAATCTGTCATCAAAACACATGCTGGTATAGCTATAAATGTAAGCCCAATAACATTCCATTCTTGGGCAAATAAGATGGATAACACGCCAGAAAGGAACAATAAATAATTAGCAGAATGAAACTTCCTTTTTAAAACTATTAAGCGACTATATAAGCCTTGTAACTTTATAGCTGCAGCTATCAAACTCAGCATCATTACACCATAAAAAACCAATTCGAATAAAGTCCAACTGCTGATATGTTCATTTACAACTTCGAGGTCCCAATACGCTGTTAAAGAAGCAGAAAAGCCCAGTAAGTAATTCAACATTAAGCAAATATAAATGCTAACTAGAGTTCCTGCGAGATATAAAAGAACAATTCTTAGGTTAACTTTTAATACTAATAATATATAAACTAGCAATAGTAGGATAGGTATAATAAAATGCAGTTGAAATATTGCTCCTAAACCCATGATCAAACCCAGATTAAATACGTTTGCATAGGGTAATAGCTCAGATCTAGCTATTTCTATTAACTGATAATAAATTAATGGAATCAAAAGTAATACTAATATATGCGCATTTAATTCTAAGACTAAAACTTTCGATAAGCACCCAAAACTTAACATCCACAACAAATAATTATGTCTATTAAAAATCTTGTTCTGATTAAGCACGATGGTTACTCCAATTGCTGCTATCAAAAAAATACTAAGAGCTATCACTTTATTAAAGTAAGCATGGATAGGATTAATAATATCTTTTAGCCAATACCATAATGGCCCGCTAAAAGATTCATTACTGAAAAAATCTACCTCAGCTTGCATAAACCTTACAATAACTAATAGAATTATTATTCCAAAAGTTAGTGGAGCATTATTATTTCTAATTTTAGATAAGATCAAAGCTTCACTTTTAATAATCTATAGTCTCCATAATCCTCCACTATGCCCATCCAATGATTTCGGCCGATTTGTTCAAAACTACTTATCAATAGTCTGTCATTCACTATTTGCTTTTTCTCTACATCACCAAATGGATCTACATGTATTAGTTGCAAAGCAAATGATTTGTTAATGTTCTTATTATACATAAAGTAGCAGCCTCTATCTGATACTCCAGATGCATAAGAAGCAAATTTATTACCAGACACATCTGTTTCTTGTTGCTTATAGCCTAGTTTACTCCAATGTACTGTTGCATCTGGATTTAATGATAATGCATGAGCATCATTGTAATGATAATAGACTACTTCATTTGTGGTATAAGGCATCATCTGAATACTCGCGTTAGAATAATTGACCACTGAAGAGTACTGCGTTTCTGTCAGTAAAATAACTCCTCCATCAGACCTAAGTAGCATATCCTTAATAAACACATCTTCAATACCTTTTTTATTATCTGAAACATTTTCCGCTCCTAACTTTCTTCGCTGATAGATTGATAAATTGTTTTTGGCATGTTTCAATTGCTTTAATGACGCTACATCATAACTGGTAATAAATGTCCCATGAGATTCTAAATAGGATTGTTTAGAATATAAACCTGCTAGCACTAGTTGTCCGCTATGGTTATTTAATTTCATATAAACCGGCCCTAGAAAAAGGCTGTCCTCAACATACTGAATAATATTAGTCTGTCCTTCCAATATATTTCGCTTTACTATAGCATAAGAATATCTTCCAGGTTCTCTAGTAGACCTATCTGGATTTCTTACTTGAACAAGTACATATATATTTCCATTATTATCTACCTCAACTTGTTTTATTCTAGTATCTCCATTAATTAAGGGTGTCTGTAAAGTGTCTTTAATTACTTTTTTACTATTTCTATTCCAACTAGCTATGTACATCAAAAAGTCCTTATTCTGATCTCTATTATCTATATAGAAAACCATATTCTCTTGATCGTTGGTTTTCTTCCATCGGATGTTTTTTCTCCATTTTTTTATGCCTTCTTTAAAATGAAATAAATGTTGTGTTTTATTTTCGAAAGTAGAATCAAAGACTAGCGGACCAAATAAATAATCGTTTTCCCTGTAAGCTAAAGAAAATATGCTGTCTTTAACTTTTAAAAAGTTCAGAATAGTATGCTCATTTTCTGGTTGATTAAAGGAGTATACATCCTCCATGACAAGCTCTCGATTAAACTTCACCAATTGATCCATCCTCTGACCTCTTAATAATAAGAAGTAGCTAGTATTAATATTACCTACTAAGTCCAAACTCGTATTCTTCTCTACAGAAAACGACTTAGATAAGGTCGTTTCTATCTGACCAAAACACAACATGGAAATGCTGAATAATATGCTAAATATGATTTTCAATTTCTTTCTGACTGATATACTTAGACAATGAAAATAAAGGTAAAACAAATAATACAAGTCCTAAAGCAGGAAACAACAATATCCACCAAGCACTTAGATCATATCTATATTGTGCCAAAAGATAACCCCAAGAAGTATGCTGACTTAAGCCACTCATCCCTATAAAATTAAGACTAGCATCCAATAAGAATAAGTTTCCTAAGTTATAGATCCAAGTCACTGCAATGGTATTAAATATATTACTAAAAATATGACGGAAGATGATAATATGATCTTTTAGTCCTAATGCTTTAGCAGATTCGATAAATAGTTCTTCTTTACACTTCAATACTTCTGCTCTAATCATTCTTGATTTCTGTATCCAAGTTACACTGGCTAATATTAAAATATATCCTAACCAACCAGGTTCGAAAAAGACCACTAATGCAATTAATAAAATAAACTTGGGCAAACTAGACATCAATTCATAAAGGCCAGTAATCCATCTATCAAAAGACCAATAAGTAGGCTTCGATTGGATCTTATAATGATCTAACAAAACAATTCCAATACTTAATAATACTAAAACAAGCATGATCGGATAATTACTAACGACCGGAACAAAAGCAAAAAAAGCCAATAAACATAAGCTGAGTAAAATACTGTAAGAACTTATCCTTCTCAATTTAAAACCATTATTTCCATAATAACCAGAAAGCACACCAAATACAATTGCAATTAAACTAGAGCAGCTTAATATCATCAAGGCATTAAAGAAACTGATTGCAAAACCATTGATAAAAGACTGAAACAAATCAAATCCAAAATAATCAGTCCCTAATAAATGAAAAGTATCTCCTGTACTTAAAGGAACCACTGCTTTATGTAAGCTTATATCAATACTATTATCTGGAAATAAAACTAAGCTTACTATACTGCAGACTAATAGTATTACATTCCAAATCAGACCATATTTTAGCCAATTGCTCATTATTCGAATTTGACTTTTGGGTTAAAGATTTGATACAATATATCTCCTAACAAATAACTAAAACTAATAATTAAACTGACGAATAAAGTAATACCAACTACCACTTGAAAATCTCTGTTAAATACTGATTCTATCAATAAATCCCCCAAACCAGGTAGACCAAATATTCTTTCTACTAATACAGAACCACCTAATAAAGTTGGTATTAAATGTGTAAAAGTGGTTATAAATGGAAACAAGCTATTCTTCAAGACATGTCCATACAACACTTGCTTCTTGGTCATTCCTTTGGCTAGAGCAGTATTTACATAATCTTTCCTAAATTCCACCTCAATTTGCTGATTGATTTGATCTTGCAAATAACCAATAAATGGCAATATCATGGCCATAGCAGGAATGATATACCAAAGGTAATTATCAGAAAAACCTCTATCTATTTGCTTAAATATTAATGGATTCATCCATTGAAATACATTAGCTAATAAAAAGATGAAGATCAATGCCCATATAAACTTAGGGATGACAATCATTACTCTTAATACCGTAGTTATTAATCTACTCCATCTAGAAGAAGAATGATACAACTGAATAGACAATGGAATGGCTAATAAAGCAATGATTAATGCAACTATTGCCAATAGAAGAGTATTAGTAAACGCTTCAGTAACTAAATCTAATACTTCAGCATTATTGACTTGAGAATAACCCCAATTACCTGCTATTAAATGTACCAACCATTCATTAAAAACATTACTACTACCTAACCAATATATGGATGGCAAATTTCTTCTCCATGCATTTTCATGAAATTGGAAACGATTCAATTCATCTATTTTAGACTTCAGAATCTTTGTACTAACTCTCCCAGCAGAAATAGGAAATTGCTGCAGCTTGCTCAGAGACTTTAATATTTGAATATCCTTCTTAAATGCATCAACAGTGATTAATTCATTGACATACTTTTGCGTTAAAGTAATCTCTGTTTGTTGCAAACTGTGTAATGTTGAATGAACAGCATTAATATCCCCACTATACTCTAATAATAGATTGGCTAATGGTTTATTTTCATAATAACTGATATCGTAAATTTGCTGATCCCAATTAGCTGTTTGAAAAACAAAATAGAATAAACCTTGTTTTAATTGACTAGGAATAATAGTTGAACTAGCACTTGAAGCAGATAACTCATCTTCCTGTATATTTTCATTTCCAGGAACGTTAATACATAATAAGAAAGTGCAAAGCAGTATTGCAATAAAAGTAGGTATCCACTTCAAGCATCTATAAACTAAAAACTTTATCATATTAAAAATCGCCTAACCAATAATTTGGTCTAATCGAACTTGTTTTAATTTCAGAATAGGCTTTCTTTTTAATGATACGCTGATTTAGAGTATAAAGAAAAACATAGGGTTGTTCTTGGTGCACATAAGCTTGAAATCGCTTATACATCTCTCCTCTTTTCATCTCATCCAATTCTAAATTAATTGAGTCGATGAGCATATCCGATCGATGATTTCCAAAGCCACTAAAATTTCTACCACTTGCAATAGATGAAGTATGCCAAGTTTGATTTAAGACTTCAGGAGCAGGAGATTGCCCACTAGCAGAAATCAATAATTGAAAGTCTCTTGCTTTCCTTTTCTCCAAAAACACTTTCCAATCCCAACTTTCAATAACAGCATCTCCCCCAGCTTGCTTAATGGCATCAGCAATTATATGTGCGATCTTCTCTCTTCTTTTATTCCCTGCATTGTAAAGGATCCTTAAAGGTTTATTAGGATCTAGTTTAATATCTTTTTCCAATGATGTTATTAAAGTATCGTTATAATAAGATTTACTTGGATGAATCATGGAATGTATTGGACTACCAAAACCATGTAATACTTTATCTACCATTAAGGACTTATCAATTAATGTTGCAAGGTACTTCCTTAACTTTCTATTAGACAAAACAGGATCTAGAGTATTAAATGTGATGTATTCATAAACGAAGTTAGATGGTGATTCAAAATCATATATCGAACTTAATTTAGGATTGGACTGCATCTTTAAAAAATCATCCATAGGCACAGAATTAACTATATCAAGGTGCCCTTGCTCAATCGTAGATAAAGTTAAATTCCAATCTTTAATGATTTCAAAATGAATCTTAGATGCATTAGCTCTAAAGAACAAATGCTCTTCAGCTTCTTCTTCTCCCCACCAACTTTCCTTTTTCTTAAAGCTTACAAATTGATTAGCATCCCATTGTTCCATGATATAAGGACCAGAGCCAAGCAAAATAGAATCTGAAGTTTGATACTCCATACTATTAAACTGCTTGGCATATTTTTTCAATTTCCAATCTACTTTTGTTTTATAATCTAAACTATAAGCTTTGATTTTTTCAAAATCGTAAGCTGCTAATACAGCATTTGGATCAATCTTACGTTCGTCAATAATATATAAAGCCATTAAAGACCACTCTACCTGATTATAAGGCTCATTGTAGATCAGTTTAAATTTCTTGTTATCTAAAGTATCTATGACTATTCTATCAATTTGCTCTAAATGCTGTCTTCTTACTCCATTATTACAATGAGGATTAAACATTGATTTCAAACTAAATACAACATCCGATGCAGTAATTGATTTTCCATCATCCCATTGAGCATTAGGCCTTAACTCAAAATAATACTCATACTGCCCTTCTTCATTAACCTTAAGAATTGGACGAGACTTTGCTAATACAGGTCTAATTGAACCATCATAAATATCAATTTGCAATAATGGCTGAAACATCAGATTAACCATTTGATCAGCTAATTGAGAGGTATGACATTGAGGATTTAATGTTGTTGGATTGGCTAGTGCATGTGTAATTATCTCTTTATTTATAAACGCATTGATAGCAGTTTTATCTGCACATGACGTTAAGAAAATAAGAACAATAACTAAGGACTTTAAAATATAATTCATTCTTACTACCAATTATCCTACAATTTAAGGATATTTATCTAAGAATATAAATTCAGATTTAATGGCAAATATCTTGATTACAGGCGGTACAGGTTTAATAGGTAATCACCTAATCCCAAGGTTATTGGATGCTAATCACAGCATTAAACTTCTTAGTCGTAATGCTGGCAGCAAAAAAATAGGGAATCATTTGATTGAGACCTATCAATGGAATATTAAAAATCAAGAAATTGATGCTGCAGCTTTTAAGGATGTAGACATCATTATTCATCTAGCTGGAAAGAATATTAATACTAGATGGACAAAAAAAGCAAAAAGAAATATTATTAAAAGTAGAACAGCTTCATCCAAATTGCTTTTAGATTATTTACAAGCTAATGCACATAGCGTCAAGAAGATCATTTCTGCTAGTGCAATTGGTTATTATGGAGAAACAGCTACTAAAGCTGTTTTAGAACATGAAAAACCTGGTAATGATTTCTTATCTATCACTTGTCAAAAATGGGAAGCTAGTGTAAAAGCTTTTGAAAGTATTGACATAGAAGTTACAACACTTAGAATTGGTGTTGTGTTAAGTAATAAAGGCGGAGCTTATAAGGCAATGAAAACTGCCTTTTCTTTTGGTTTGGGAAGTGCTGTTGCAAGTGGAAATCAATTTATGTCTTGGGTGCATATAAAGGACGTAGGAAGTGCATTTATTGAAGCAGTTGAAAATACTGACATGAAAGGTACTTTTAACCTTACAGCACCTGGAGCCTGCACCAATCAATTCTTTAGTCAGTCTTTGGCTCAGTCTTTGCATCTCCCATTCTTCTTGCCAAATGTACCAGAAGTATTTCTAAAACTTTTTCTAGGAGAAAGAGCCAATCTACTTCTTACTAGCACAAGAACTTCATGTGATAAAATACTCAACATAGGTTTTCCTTTCGAGTTTGACAATTTAAAACAAGCCTTGATCGATTTAAGAAATAAATAAATTTAGAATCCTTAATTTAGCATTATGAAAGAAAATAAAAGCGTCATTCTTTGGTTACTAATTGGATGCTTTATGATCATGATAATGGTAGTTATTGGAGGAATAACAAGACTAACAGGATCGGGTCTTAGTATGGTAGAATGGAAACCAATTATGGGATTCTTACCTCCAATGGGAGAAGCAGATTGGATGGCTGTTTTCGAAAAGTACCAAGAAAGTCCTCAATTTAAACTTGTGAACTCTTCTATGAACTTAAACGAGTTTAAAGTTATTTTCTTCTGGGAATACTTTCATAGGGTTTGGGGAAGATTAATTGGAATCGTATTCTTGGTTCCATTTATATACTTTTTATACAAAGGAAAAATTCGAGGCAAACTATTAAGAAACTGCTTAATCATCTTTGGACTTGGTGGCTTACAAGGATTAATTGGATGGATTATGGTAAAGAGCGGATTAAGTGATATACCTGAAGTGTCTCATTACCGTTTAGCTTTACACTTAATTACTGCCTTTTTCCTTTATTGCTATATCTTATGGATTGCTACCAACCTTTGGTTAGGTAAAGATGATACAGTAGATAAAACTCAGGAGAGTAAATTTAAATATACTAGCGCTAATAAAATTTTACTAGTTGCTGTTGGTATTCAAATCATTTATGGTGCTTTTATGTCTGGCTTAAAAGCTGGATTTAGATTTCCAACTTTCCCTTTAATGAATGGAGACTTTATACCACCATACTTAATGGATAGTAATCCGTGGTATATTAACTTCCTAAACAATAAGAACATGATTCAATTTATGCATAGATACCTTGCTCTATTTATTGCCATATATGGAATCTATATTGCTATGAAAGTATTTAAAAACATTTCAGATCTCCATGTTAGAAACGGAGCTATAGCTTTACTAGCTGCCATATTTGTACAAATTACGCTAGGCGCAATAACAGCTATTTCCTTTCAAAGTGGTGAAATCCCAGTTTTCTGGGGTGTAGTACATCAATGGGGCGCTTTAGTATTACTTACTGCTACTGTATTTCTTCAAAATAGACTTTGCAATATGACACCTAAAGTATGAAGGAATTAGACGCAAACATACAAGGCAAAATAATGAAATACTGTGCGTATCAAGATAGAAGTATCTCAGAAGTTATTGATAAATTATACAAATTAGAAGTCTGGAAAGAAGAGCATGATAAGTATATCAACTACCTAATTGACAACCTTTTCTTAGACGAAATCAGATATACGGCTTCATTTGTTAGAGGAAAATTTAGAATTAAGCACTGGGGCAAGCAAAAAATTAAAATGCATTTGAAGCAAAAAGGAATAGCAAATTCCATCATTGAGAAGTGTATTAATGAAGAAATTGATCAAAAAGAATATTACAAAACAGCTTCAGAACTTATTGATTTTAAAGCTAATACATTGTCAGAGACCAATCCATTTAAGCGAAAACAAAAGTTAGCCAATTACCTATTACAAAAAGGCTATGAAAGTGATATTGTTTTCTCAATTTTAAATTAAGGTTAAAAAAAACAACATAAACCTTGATAAATTGAAAAAGCTACTTATCTTTGACACAGTCAGATTGCGGGAATAGCTCAGCTGGCTAGAGCGTCAGCCTTCCAAGCTGAGGGTCGCGGGTTCGAATCCCGTTTCCCGCTCAAAAAAGCTTCACAGCAATGTGAAGCTTTTTTATTTTCTAACCTTTTCTAATTCTCAATATTCAAAAGGCTAAAAAGTCTTAACAAAAGCTAATAATATCAAAATCATTACCTTTTGTAGACAATTTGGAGGTTATTGGCGCTGTATCAATTGTTTTTATTAATTTCATTGTTACAAACCATAAAACATAATTGTGTCATGAAAAAGGCTCTATTCATAATTTCATTCTTTGCTATTGCATTCGGAATCTTAGCCAATTTTGGTGGCTCTGAAGGAAAATTAGATCCAGTTAAATGGGAATCAAAATTAATCAAGACAGGTAACAATGAATATCTAATTCAATTTGAAGCGGAGATAGAACCACATTGGCACGTATATTCTAGTACAATTGCAGATGGTGGACCTGTCGCTACAACAATTGCATTTGATTCATTAATAGGAATTAAACCTGTAGGAAGTATCCAAGAAATAGGAACACTAGTAACTGAATATGATCCTAACTTTGATATGGATTTAAAGTGGTTTGACACAAAAGCAATATTCTCAAAAAAATTAATAGCTGAAGGAGACCAATTTAGATTGGTAGGATATCTTCAATATATGACTTGTGATGATAAACAATGTCTGCCTCCAACTTATGTAGATGTAACTTTTACAGAAAAGGATGCTACTGAAGGTAGTGCTATAACGCTTGATAATGCAGAAGCAGAAGCTAATAAACAAGATAGCTTTATCTGGATTTTCTTAGCATGTTTTGCAGGTGGCTTAATCGCGCTACTAACGCCTTGCGTCTTCCCGATGATACCGTTAACGGTTAGTTTCTTTACAAAACAAAGTAAGAATAAAGCAGAAGGAATTAAGAACGCAGTTATCTACGGATTATCAATTATCGCTATTTATGTAACAATAGGATTAATCGTTACAATGATCTTTGGAGAGAATGCTTTAAATGCATTGTCTACTAACCCATGGTTAAACCTTTCGTTCTTTGTATTATTTGTAATTTTTGCAGCTTCATTCTTTGGAGCTTTCGAGATTAGATTACCGAATAAATGGATAAATAATGCAGATCAAGCCTCTAACAAAGGAGGTCTTTTGGGTATTTTCTTTATGGCAGCAACGCTAGGTCTAATTTCATTCTCTTGTACTGGACCAATTATTGGATCATTATTAGTAGAAGCAGCTAACCATGGGGGTGTAGCAGGACCTGCAATAGGAATGTTAGGATTTTCAACAGCCCTTGCCTTACCTTTTACATTATTTGCAATGTTTCCAGGGTGGTTAAATTCATTACCAAAATCTGGTGGATGGCTTAACTCTGTTAAAGTTGTATTAGGTTTCTTAGAAGTAGCATTAGCACTGAAATTCTTATCAGTTGCAGACTTAGTAATGCACTGGGGGTTCTTAGACAGAGAAGTATTTATCTCGTTATGGATCGCAGTTGCAGTATTATTAGCATTATATCTATTAGGAAAGTTAAAGTTCTCTCATGATAGTGACTTACCATATATATCTGTACCAAGATTATTTATGGCTATAATCACTTTATCATTTGCCGTATACTTATTACCAGGATTATGGGGAGCGCCTTTAAAAGCAATTTCAGGATTCTTACCTCATATGGGAACGCAAGATTTTAATATTACAATGCAGCATGGATCTAGTCATGCAAGCCCACAAAGAGATATCTTAAAGAAGGGAGCTGAAAACTTACATTGTGCGCATGAAATAGATTGTTTCTTCGATTACGAACAAGCATTAGCAATCGGAAGAGAAGAAAACAAACCTGTAATGATTGACTTTACTGGACACGGTTGTGTTAACTGTAGAAAGATGGAAAACACTGTATGGGTAGATAATGCTGTATTAGAAGTATTAAGAAATAAAGTTATACTTGTAGAATTATATGTTGATGATAGAACAGAACTAGCTGAAACACATACTACCGAGGAAGGAAAAAAATTAAGAACTGTTGGAGATAAATGGAGTGAATTTCAAAGCAATAAATTTAGCAAACAATCTCAACCATACTATGTATTTATTGATCCTTTCACTGAAGAAGTAATACATGAAGGAAGAGCTTATAATGAAGATATTCCAGCTTACTTAGAATGGTTAAATAAAGGTTTAGAAATGTTTGCAAAAGCTCATTAAAATACTATCTTTACATCAGTCATCCGAATTTTGCCATCCGGATGTCATTTACTGAACCGGCTTCCGTGGGAGCTTTTTTGAAAAAAAAAAGAGCGTATGGACCACTAGCAGAAGCCCTTTAAATAAAACAGATGATGAGCCCTTTGGGGCTTTTTTTGTTTCTATTAGTCTCCACTGTTGACAATCTTCTATACTGATTAACCCTTGCACTTAATGCAGCAGAAACAATTTGATGCAGCTAAGAAATATCTAATTAAAGTGATACAGATTGGATCGTAACCTTTAAATCTGTAATTAAGTTAAACTTAAAAACTTTAAAGCTGTTAGTGATCATGTAATAGCCTGTAACGATGCTTTAAACCAGATATATAAAAGTTGAGGTGCTTAAGCTAATAACAATATTAATGTTTAGAATGATTTTTTTAAGCTGATGCGTAAAGTAAGTAAAATTACTTTTTAAGGAACTTCTCGGTTCTTCCATCTATTAATAGATAATATACACCTTGATCCATCGCTGAAATATCATAAGACTGACCACTCGTCTTTACAATTAAGGCTCCCATATGATTCCAAATCGAAAATTCTGCGAATGCACTTAATTCAATAACACTCGTTTTTTTATCTTTCTTTACAATTTCATATCCAATAGGTTCTCTGTCGCACTGATAAGTTTCTGTCTCAGAATAATAGATCGTATCCATGACATAATACTTCAATCTGTATCTGTTCTCTCCCTGAAACCAAAATACAGGTTGTTTGTAAACACTTTTCTCAGCAACCTTCTTATTATAAACCATTTTTACTTGGCTCCATTTATGATTTCCAAACTTTTGTACTAATACTGAATCAATGATTTGATCGTTTTTTAGATGAAATTCGATCTCACTTTGAGTAGCGTTTAGCTCTTGTAAGTATTCCCCTTTCCATTCAGAACGTTGCTGGGCAAAGGATACCAATGTAAAAATTAGGGTAAAAATAATTGCTGATTTTTTTCTAGTCATAAATCCAATGTACGAAAACAATTCATCTTTGAAAAATTCTGTAATCTGCGTAACTAGCCTATCGTGAGTTTTATTTATCTTTGCCTAGCTTAAAATAATACAGAACATGTTAGAATTACACCATTTAAGAAGTAATAAAGAAGACATCATTGAAAGACTTGGTAAAAGAGGTATTGAAGCTTCTAAGTTAATTAATGAAGTATTAGCTATCGATGAAGAAAGAAAGCATTTACAGTCTGAAAGAGATGATTTACTTAACCAAGCAAATACAATGGCTAAAGAAATCGGATCATTATTTAAGCAAGGGAAAAAAGAAGAAGCAGAGAATTTAAGAAGTAACTCTGGAGCCCTAAAAGCAAAATCTAAAGAGAAGGAACAAATTGTTTCTGATGTTGAGCGTAAATTAAAGGAAAAATTATATCACATTCCTAATGTCCCTAATATAGACGTGCCTGCTGGTAACACAGATGAAGACAATGAAATTGTAAAAACTGAAGGCGACATCCCTAATTTAAATGAAAAGAAAGGTCACTGGGAAATAGCAGCAGATAAAGATATCATTGATTTTGAAGTTGGTGTTAAAATAACAGGGGCTGGATTTCCTGTTTATAAAGGCAAAGGTGCAATATTACAAAGAGCACTAATCCAATATTTCTTAAATGAAGCTGGTAAAGCTGGATACACAGAAATGCAAGTTCCTATAGTTATCAATGAAGCTTCAGGGTATGGAACTGGACAGTTACCAGATAAAGAAGGACAAATGTACCATATTGGTAATGATGACTTATATTTAATTCCTACAGCAGAAGTACCTTTGACTAATATTTATAGAGACACTATTGTTAAGCAAGATCAATTTCCTATCAAAATGACAGGTTATACCCCCTGCTTTAGAAGAGAAGCTGGATCTTATGGAAAAGATGTTAAAGGCCTAAATAGATTACATCAATTTGATAAAGTAGAAATTGTTCAAATTGCTCATCCAGATCAATCTTATAAGACATTGATAGAGATGAGAGACTACATCGAGTCTTTAATTAAGAATTTAGGTTTACCATATAGAGTTTTAAACTTGTGTGGTGGTGATTTAGGCTATACAGCTGCACAGACTTTCGATTTTGAAGTATTTTCTGCAGGACAAATGAGATGGTTAGAAGTAAGTTCTGTTTCTAATTTTGAGACTTATCAATCTAATAGATTAAAACTTAGGTTTAAAGATCAAGAAACTAAAAAGAGTAAGTTAGCACATACATTAAATGGATCTGCATTGGCACTTCCTAGAATTGTTGCAACTTTATTAGAAAACAATTATCAAGACGGGAAAGTAGTTATCCCAGAAGTCTTAAGAGCATATACAGGATTCAATACTATTTAAGACAACATCTTTTGCCCTAATTGTATATGAATATTAACAAATTTAACTATTATTGTAGTGTTGAACATCCGTTTAACAACATTTAGAGCATTTCGTTCTAATTCAATTAAATTCAAATTATCAAATTTCCACCTACATGTACGACATTTTACAATTGAATGAAATGTTGCTTCCAGAATTAAAAGATATTGCTGAGAAGCTAAAAATTAAAGGACTAAGTAAACTGAACAAGAAAGACTTAGTTTATAGAATTTTGGATAGCCAAGCAGTAAATCCTGTAAGCCCAGAAAAGAGACCTAATGCTCCAGTTAGAGCCAAAAAAGAAACTGCTGAAAAAATGACAACAGATAATACTAACGCTGATAACGGAGAGAAAAAAGAAAGGAGAAAAGTGGTAAAGAAAGCTAGACCATTTGATGCTAGTAAACCTAACACTGAAATCATTGAAACTGCTGAAAAACCTGCACCAGTTGCTGAAGCTACTAAAGAGGAAAATAAAGCTCACTCTGAAAAATCAGACAACAACAACAACAACAACAACAACAACAACAACAAAAATAAAAATACTGGAAG
>JBELBA010000032.1:0-16669 GCA_042095635.1 Chitinophagales bacterium | reverse complement strand
CCTGCAACACCAGCATACTCAACTTCTTGAATTGTTCTTACCATATTCATCACTTCACCGAAACCAGTGTCAACGTCCATGATAGTTGGTAAAGAAGTTACTTTAGCAATATTACCTGCAAATTGAGTTACTTCAAATAAAGTAGTTAAACCAATATCTGGTAAACCTAATGAATTTGCCATTACAGCTCCAGAACAATAAACACCATCATAACCATATTGTTCAACCATCATGGCTACCATCGGATTATATGCTCCTGGAAACTCTAATAATTTCCCAGAACTAAGCGCAGCTCTAAAGTCTGCTCTTTTCTGTTGTGGTGTCTTTTTGTCGATTATCATCTAGAATATACCTTTTGTATCTACAGTAGAGTTAGATAATTCAGTAACTTGAACATTGATTTCTTGAACTTCAGCAGCACTTAAGTTTCTTAAGTTTTCTACTAATCCAATAAATCTATTTCTTTCTTCTTTTGAAATTAACTCTTTCGTTAACATATCGAATTTGCCAACGTAATTTTCTCTTACGAATGGTCTAGCTCCTGCAGGATGTGCATTTGCTCTTTCGATCTCATCTTCGATAACAGTTCCATCATTCATTGTGATAATTACTTTACCTCCGAATGCTTTCTTGTTAGGGTCAGTTGCGTGATAGATCTCAGTCCAATGTGGCTGCTCTACAGTAGAGATCTTATGCCAGATATCAATTGTCTTAGGATCTTGTGCTTTTGTTTTAGCATAAGAATCAACATGGTGCCATCTTCCATCTAATAAAGCAACAGCGAAGATATACATGATAGAGTGATCTAAAGTCTCTCTAGATGCATTTGGATCCATTTTTTGAGGATCTTGAGCTCCGGTACCAATTACATAGTGTGTGTGATGAGATGTCTCAATTAAAATATCTTTGATTTGAGAGAAATCAGAAATGTTATCTCTCATTCTAAACGCCATATCAATTAAAGCTTGAGATTGGTATTCAGCTGAATGTTCTTTTGTATATGTTTCTAAGATTGCTCTTTTCTCAGCTCCTGGTGCTGGCAACGGCACAGTGTAGTCAGATTTAGGACCATCTAGGATCCATGCTAATACTGAATCTTCCCCTTCATAGATTGGAGAAGGAGCACCTTCACCTCTCATAGCTCTATCTACTGCTTCAATAGCTAATTTAGCTCCGTGTGCAGGTACATATGCTTTCCAAGAAGAAATTTCTCCTTTTCTAGATTGTCTTGTAGATACTGACACGTGCAATGCTTGTTGAATAGCTTGGAATGTAGTTTCTACATCTAAGTTTAACATTGCACAGATACCAGCTGCTTGTGCAGGGCATAAATGAGCAACATGGTCAATTTTGTGTTCGTGTAAGCAAATTGCTTTTACTAAGTTCACATGCACTTCATAAGAAGCAACAATTCCTCTTAACAAGTCTTTACCAGATTTTCCTAACTGTTGTGCAACAGCTAGTACTGCAGGAATAGAATCACCAGGGTGAGAATAGTCTGCAGCTAAGAAAGTGTCATGATAATCTAATTCTCTTACCGCTGTGCAGTTAGCCCAGGCAGCCCACTCAGCATGAAATTTTTTATTATTAGGCATTCCGAAAATAGCAGCACCTCTATCATCATGTCTTGGATGATTAACAGACATTGCTCTTGCATTAGCTACAGGTCCTCTTTCTAAAGATGCGATCGCTACAGATGCATTATCAATAATTCTGTTGATTACCATATCTTCCACTTCCGGAGAGATAGCAACATCTTCACATACCATTTTAGCCATTTTATAAGCTAATTGTTCTTCTTTTGGTAAATCTTCTTTAGAAGCGTAAACCCTTAATTTGTGGTCTACTAGCCCAGTATCTACTGCGTTCATATATACTTATTTTAGTTTAGTAAAATTTTTAAAATTGAAGTGCAAATATATCGAATTATGTTTACAATCACTAGTGAATTTTCAAAGTAAAAGGCTTGAAAGTTAGGTTATTAAAGGATCATACAAGATTAGAAACAGAACTATTCAAATTATCAAAAAAACTTATGCTTCAATAAAGATTTCGCAATGAAGGCAATTATTTCTAAGCACTTATTGTTAACTTTAAAATATGATCAAGTACTTAAGATATCAAAATTTATGGATTGGAATACTGATTTCCATCAGTAGTTTCTTCTTGTTTGATTTTCTTAGATGGGAGGAGTACGATATGCGCAGTTTTATAGATGGATCCAAATTATTATTTGGAGATGAAACAGCATTAAACTTACAATCTAGAATTACAAAACCACTTCCATTAATCCTTCCAGGCTTACTTCACTTATTTTTAAATTTTGACATTAAACAAACGATCCTTTTTCAGA
Source organism: Chitinophagales bacterium (assembly GCA_042095635.1). GTDB lineage: Bacteria > Bacteroidota > Bacteroidia > Chitinophagales > CAJXBJ01 > JBELBA01. The sequence goes on along the minus strand of JBELBA010000032.1, from coordinate 14,316 downwards.
ATTGCATATTGCTTCTAATAAGCTTGATCACCATCTTAAAAATTGAGACCTATTACAAGTCAAACAATTTAATGCCTTTAATCGTTTTAAGTGGACCATTTGCTATCTTCGCACTTTTTATTCAAAGTGATATTTGGGGATGGTTTTTTCAATTCCTTACCTTATATATTATAATAGACCAACATCGAAAAGAAGTATTATTTCAAACTAAGTCATTAATCTTTATTCAATCAATATTCATTGTTGCATTTTTGGCAAAAGAGAGTATTCTAATCAATATCACATACTACATAATATTACTTTTACTGAATATTAAAGTACTGATTAACAATAAGTTAAAAGTACTCACAATTAGTTTTACTTCAATTATTATTACTATACTTTTTCAATACATTATACAGTCTAAATTTAATACCAACGCTATTGATCGATCTCTCGTTGCCAATGATAACTTTACGCAGTTTAACTTTTCTATAGACTACTTAAGACAACTCTATAGGACCATTGATGGATTTTGGTTGATCATGATTCCTAGTATCATCATTTGCTTAAAAAAACATATTAAATACAAACTAGTATTAGCGAGCTTATTTACTGCTTTAGTGTTTCTTTTTATCGCTCCATATTTTTAATTCTATATACAGGACAGGATTTTATTTATGCTAATCCCTATCCTTATTCCTGTATATATGTTAGGAACAAAAAATATCCCTAAAGCAGTATGTTGGGCAATTGGAATATTAAACATAGCTACAGCATATTTGATTTATAAACACGACTTCAACATACTATATATCAACTTTATCATCAGTTTGATAATCTGCATATATATCTTTAGGCATCCAATACTTCATTTTAGACGTATAAAAACAACATGAAAAAGCTCAGCCTAATTATTGCTGTTATTTGTTCGTTTCAAGCATTTACTCAAGCAATTCTAGATTCTTCGGTCACTCTTATTGACACCACTTCTAATATAGACACAAATATTATTGATAGTCTTACAACCGATTCTTCTATTACAATTGAAATAATAGACACAGGGCTAGCTAAAGAAAAATACTACAGAAATATTGCATGGTATATCGATAAAGGAAATTACCAAGAAGCTTATATTCAATGTGATCTAGCTGCATCAAAAAAGCAAGATGCTTCCTTCTTATATCTAAAAGGTGAACTGAAAATCCAAGAATATATAGCGTTAAATACAGCAACAGCATTTGATTTTAACTTTATAGATGAAACTTTACACAACGACACTTGCGCATTAGACCCACCACTTATTTTACCTAAAGACTTTGTACTTGAAATTATAGAAATATGGAGGTCTGCCATTGATACTAATGATATAGATTTTACAACTAGTTTTAATATCGCCAACTTATATTCATTAGCAAACATGAGTGATGAAATGGTTCATTTACTTCCAAAGTTAAAATTTCAAGGAAAAGGGCAAAAAGATTTAATGCTAATGATGGGAAGTTTAGCAAAAGCTTTTAGAGAAAGAGGTCATTTTGAGGAAAGTATAAAAGTCTACTTAGCACTTTCAAAAATTTATCCAGACAATGGGGAAATATTAGCCGACATAGCTGGTGAATATTACTTTAAAGGAAAAACAGATACAGCGCTTTATTACATTGAAAAAGCAATAAAGAAAGGAAACTTAACTGAAGAGTCTTTAGACAATGCATTCATTTTATATTCTATGAGTGAGCTTTATGATTCAGCAGCTAATGTATTAGAAATCATTAATGAATCAATCAACACCAATCATCATTACTTCTATAATGGTGTAGTAGAATTCTATCAAGAAAAGCCGAATTGGAAAGGACCAATGAATATATATTTAAGAGGTTGGAGTGATCAAGAAGACCCTACTGTTAAGGTTTGTGAGTTTATGCTAAGTGATGAATTTCATTTACATTCTTATTTAGACTATAAAAAAATTACGAGTTATGACATTCATGATGGCGTTGAAATCCTTTTCCATAAACGTTTCTTTAATGAACATCCGAAACAGTTCTATTTTTTAGAAAACATTATGAAGTTGTATACAGAACATCACTTTTATCAGAAAGCCATTGAGTATTATAACGAGCACCCGATAGACAGTATGGGGCTAACAACCCCAGAGAGACATAGATACCAATGTCATTTAGCTTATTCACTTAAAATGATGGGTAAGCAAGATGAAGCTATTGCTATTTGGGAAGGCATTTATCAATCAATAAGACCAAACCTAAAAGCCACAGCAGCCTACTTCTTAGGTAAACATTATTTATCTTTAGATGACAAAGGAAAAGCACTAGGTTATTTTGAAAGCATTAAAGTTCAGGAAAGGTCGAATAAGTTTGCAAGCTATTGCCAATATTGGACTGAAACTCTTTATAATAAATAGTCTTGTTGCTTGTGATAAAACAACTCCCGTATTAAGCAATATTGATAACAATATTCAAGTTTATGGTCATGGAGGTATGGGTTCTAGATCTCTACTATCTATGAATTCCTATCGTTCTATCGAAAAATGCAAAGAACTTGGTATAAAGGGTACTGAATTAGATATTCAACTTACTAAGGATAGTCAATTGGTTTGCTATCATGGATTGTTAAACAATCAAGTAATTGCTAACTACACCTTTAATGAGATAAAAGAGATCAATAAAAAAATTCTCAGTTTAGACACCGTTATTACAAGCTTTTATCACCCTAAAAACTTCCCATTTATATTCGACTTAGAGATTGCTTCTAATGAGAATAATTCAGCTTTTAAAGCTAAATTTATAAGAGCACTATCTAATCTTATTAGTGCACATCAACTCAATAACACTATTATTGAAACGAATGATAGTAGCTTAATTAATGATTTGAATCTAATTACACCTAAACCATCTATATTCTTTCTAACTAAGGAAATTAATTATGGTTTTGATGTTATTCAACAATACCAATTAGATGGTATATCTACACACATTGATAAATTAGATAGTACAGCGGTCGACGCTTTTCATACTTCAAACATCTATGTTGCAGTTTGGGCTGTATCCACTAAAATGGAGAACAATAAAGCCTTAAACATACAAGTAGATATCATACAAGGCGATTGCCTTAAAGACCTCAAAAAAAAGACAGATAGAATTAATAATAATTAAGCCTTAAGCTTTACCTTTATTCTTCATGTCAGAAAGTATTCAAACCCCTCAATATGCATTAAAAAGGTTCTTTGGTTATGACCAATTTAGACCTAATCAAGCTGAAGCAATTCAAAGTGTATTAGATAAGAAAGATGCCTTTGTATTAATGCCTACTGGAGGAGGTAAATCTGTTTGTTATCAAATACCTGCAATTATTCAGCAAGGAATTGGAATAGTCGTCTCACCTCTTATTGCATTAATGAAAGATCAGGTTGAAGGATTAAAAGCTAATGGAATTAAAGCTGCTTATCTTAATAGTACACTTTCTGCACAGGAGGAATTAACGGTTTTAAACATGGCCAATACAGGAGGAATAGATATACTCTACTTATCTCCTGAAAGATTATTGAGTGGTAACTTTATAGAACAGATTGCGCAAATGAATATCAATCTTTTCGCTATTGATGAAGCACATTGTATTTCTTCCTGGGGACATGATTTTAGACCAGAGTATACACAGTTAAATATCTTAAAACAGCGATTTCCTAAAATCCCTGTTATTGCACTTACTGCAACTGCAGACAGTCTAACACAAAACGACATCTGTAAGCAACTAGATCTAGATCAACCAGACCTATATAAAGCCTCTTTCAATAGATCTAATTTAAGTCTAACTGTTCTTCCCGGAAAAGATAAGTTTAAGACTATATCTAACTTTATCCACCAAAGGCAAGGACAATGTGGTATCATTTATTGTCTAAGCAGAAAAAATACAGAGCAGCTCTCTTTAAAGTTAAAGAAAAGCGGAATTAAGGCTGCGCATTACCATGCAGGATTAAGTACTGATAAAAGAAGTAAAACACAAGAAGACTTTATCAATGATAAAATCGATATTATTTGCGCTACAATAGCCTTTGGTATGGGGATTGATAAATCCAATGTGAGATGGGTAATGCATTATAACCTTCCAAAAAACATAGAAGGCTATTATCAAGAAATTGGAAGAGCAGGTAGAGATGGATTACCAAGTAGCACGATCCTATTTTATTCTTACGCTGATGTTATGACTATTCAGAAAATCCTAAATAACAATGGTAATGCAAAAGTACAATTAGCCAAGCTAGAAAGAATGCAGCAATATGCTGATGCGCTGATATGTAGAAGAAAGATCTTGTTAAATTACTTTGATGAGTTGTTGGAGGAAAACTGCGGCAACTGTGATGTATGCCTTAATCCTCCAAAACATTTCGATGGAACGGTAATTGTATTAAAAGCACTTAGTGCAGTTATTCGTTTACAAGAACGAGTTGCAACAGGTATGCTAATTGATGTTTTAAGAGGTTCTGGTAAAGCAGAAGTTATAGATAGAGGATATAATCAAATTAAAACCTTTGGTGCAGGTGGAGATATTGCATATTTCGATTGGCAACAATACATTCATCAAATGATTAATCTAGGTATCTTTAAAGTTGCCTATGATGAGTTTAATGCTTTAAAAATTACTGAGAAAGGTCATTCCATTCTTAATAATCGTTCTTCAACTGAGTTGGTTAGTCTTACAGATATGGCTGCAAGAATAGAGAAAACAACTAAAGTGAAGAAGAAAACAAAGAAGGAAGAAGCGAAATCTACCTTGTTTGACGAATTGAAAGCTTTAAGAAAGACTATTGCTAATGACGAGAACATTCCTGCTTATCTCATCTTTACAGATGCCACATTAGAAGAAATGGCTGATAAGAAACCAGTATCTGGAGAAGAAATGTTAGATATCTCAGGAGTTGGACAAGCTAAACTAGACAATTATGGTACAGACTTTATAAACACCATTCTTGAGTTTGTTAAAGCAAAGCAAAAAGAAGGAAGTAGCGTTAAGAAAGGATCTACCTTTCTAGTTACATTAGAATTATATCATCAAGGTCTTTCGGTTAGAGAGATCGCTAATGAACGAGATCTTAACCCAATGACTATCTACTCTCACCTATCTCAATTGTATGAAAAAGGAAACGATATTGATATCTCTAGATTTATAGATCCTGAAGAACTTGATATAGTAACTGCAGCAATTGCAAAGATTGGGGTCCCAAAGACTTTAAAAGAAATGTTTGAGTACTTAGAGGGTAAATTAGAATACCATAAAATCAGATTTGGTATTAGTTATCACAATAAGTTAAAAAGAGCAGACTAACCTGTAATCAATCCAGTATTTACTGCATACAAAGTTAATTCTTGAGGAGATTTAAAGCCTAATTTCTTCATGATGTTCTTCCTGTGTGTATTTACTGTATGATGAGAAACAAAAAGCTTTTCGGCTGTTTCTTTTGCCGTCAAACCACTTACTGTGCATTTAACAACATCAATCTCTCTTGGTGTTAAAGAAGTATAATCGCAGTTATTACGCTGATTCTTATTCTCTACTACTAAATTTAATATTTGATTACAGAAGAACTTATTACCCTCAGCCGTTGCTTTTATCGCATCAATAAATTCATCTTCAGAGCAATCTTTTGTGATATGACTTTCAATACCAGACTTAACAACAGCAGTAACTGCTTGCATAGTAGTAACTTTATCTAATGTAGAATAATCATGAGATATCGCTAAAATCTTTAAATCCGGAAAGTGTTCTTTGATGGTAATAACATCAAACTCCTTAGGTAAGTAATCAATGATAAGTAAAGAAGGATTATTTTGATCAATATGTTCAATAATCTGAAATTGACTATTTGCTTCCAGAATCTTAAAGCCATAATTATCCTTAACAATAGCTCTTAAACCTTGCCTTGTTAAATATTGATTATCTGCTATAATTATTGATTCCGACATCTTTAAATTTAGATTAGATGTAAACTACTTAATAATCTTTATTCTAACAATTATACTTAGTTGATAATCATCACACCATCCTGATTTTTGTTACTCAGGACATAATCTGATAAATACCTTTGTGACTTTATCACTTTCTTAAAATCTGAGGATGCATGTAATAACTTTACTCTATTACCTTCTCTATATGCAAAACCAACATGTACAACATCTAAGCCTTTTATAGAAGTTGTTAATACCAGCATCGCTCCATGTGGGATTAAAGCCTCCTCGTTTATTAGTTTTTCTTGAGGGATATAAAAGAATTGATGTTTATTCAATGCAAGTTCAATTCTTTTTAATGTAACAACATCTTCTTCAGATTGAATACCATCATAGTTTCCTATATGATCAGACATAAAATCTATGACTTTATTCCTTTCTACTCCTCCTATATCTTTAGTGATATCTTTTATCAATCCTTTAGACTGATTATCTATTATCCATTCCGAGAAATAATGTAAACGCGACAAATACCCATCAATCTTCCCAGAACGATATCTAAACTGAATTAACGTTTCATAAAAGTCACTCACTTTCAATTGACCTTTTTCAATACATGTAGTAAATGCCATGACATATTCTAAAAAGGTTGTACAATCTTGTTCCTTAAGATTAACAATTAGCATTTCATTCTCTTGCGCTTCTAAAGTACCTCCTACATAGGGAGTCCCGATAAATAAACTTGCAACTTTAATCCTCAAATCACCTGTGGACAATGTATTCCATTGTTCGTCGTTCGCTTGCATTAAGGTTTCTAAGATGAAAGGTTCATTCTCATAACAGGTCTGTGCAGACAATTTGAAAGACACCAATAAACAAGCTAATAAGTTCTTCATCTAATTAAATTTTAATGGCTCTAAGCATTTCCCTTTTACCATAAACCGGTCCAGGCATCTTCTTAATCTGAAATCCAACTTTCTTTAAAGCTCTCTTTACTGTTCCTCTAACGCAATAGGTCACTAATACAGCACCTTCATTACAAGCATCATAAAGCTTTTGTAATAATTCCTCTGTCCACATTTCTTCCTGCTTATTAGGCGCGAATGCATCAAAATAGATTAAATCATATTTAGATTGATAATTGAATTTAGTAAAATCAGCTTCAATTTTATGAATATTAAATTGATCTGTAATACTTACTTTTTCGTCCCATTTACAATCATGAAGCTGACTAAACAAAGCTTGCTCATCTTCTTTGAATAAAGCTTTATATTCTACTTGATCTATCAAATCTGCAGAGACAGGATATAACTCAATTGTATCATAATTGATTCGTTTATCATCTGCAGCCAAACAGGTTAAAATTGCATTAAGCCCAGTCCCAAAACCAACTTCAAAGACATTAATAATCTTCTTGTCAATATGCTTTAAGCCTGTTTCAATAAATATATGTTTAGATTCTGCTAATGCCCCATGATGCGAGTGATAAGTCTCATCCATCTCCGGAATATAGATGGTATTAGATCCATCAGTTGTTTTGAGAATTTCTTTTTTAAAATGCTCCATCTTATTTAGATAGTTCATCCAGTCTTTCCTTATCTTCTTTAGATAATCCTTCTATTCCTTTTTGAGCTACTTTATCTAATAATTTATCTAACTCTTGTTGTCTTTCAATCTTAGGATTAATATCATTCAATCTATGATGTTTATCTTTTAGCGTTCGTTCCTTAAAAGGATTGCCTCCAAGATTAAGAATAGTATGTGCTTTTGCTTCAACAAAAAGGAAAACCACACAAGGAATAAGAATCATAAAGTATATATAAGGATGTGCTTGTAAAGCTTCAGGAACTAATATTGCTACTCCAATTAATCCAATTATTGCACCACCCAAATGAGCAGAATGTCCTACATTGCCCATATTCTTTTTGGCTGCATAAATGGTGTATACAATATAGATTAAACCAAAAATCCAACTTGGTAGTCTTAAGAAAGGAATAAAAATCAATCCCATTGAACCGAAAGGATATAAGATTATTGCTAAGAACACTATTCCAGAAACCGCGCCTGAAGCACCTAAGGCTCTATAATTAGGTTCATTCTTATGCATTAATAATGCTAATAAATTACCACCTATTAAAGCAGATAAATAAAGTAGCACAAAGGATAAAGCACTTATTGCAGATAAAGCCATATCTGCAAACATGTGTAAAACATACATGTTCATTGCAAAATGAATCCAATCTGCATGAATAAAACCAGAAGATATTAATCTATCTTTTTGATTAAACCTAAGGATTTGATCTACATGAAAAATAGATCTATTTAAGAACAATCGATCATTAAATGCCTTCATAGAAAGTATTAATGTAATAGCTATGATCGAATAAACTAAAAGCATGTTATTTAGCTAAAGCTTCATCAATATAATCGAATGTAGAAAGTATTTCTGGTTTACCATTTACAATAGCAACATCATGTTCGAAATGAGCTGACACCTTTCTATCTGCAGTTATGATAGTCCAACCATCTTCAGCTTGCACTACTCTTTCTGTACCAAGGTTAATCATTGGCTCAATAGCAATAACTAAACCATCTTTAATCTTTTTACCAGAACCTCTTTTACCATAGTTTGGTACTTGAGGATCTTCATGCATTACTTTACCTAAACCATGACCAACCAAGTCTTTTACAACTCCATAACCATGTTTTTCTGCATGTTGCTGAATAGCAAAACCAATATCTCCTATTCTGTTACCCACTTTTGCTTCTGCAACACCTAGCTCTAAAGATGCTCTAGTTACACTTAGTAAATCTTTAATCTCTTGACTTACCTCGCCAACTGCAAACGTAAATGCTTGATCTCCATAAAACTCATTCTTTAAAGAACCACAATCGATTGAAATAATATCTCCTTCCTCTAAAGGGATATCTGAAGGAATTCCATGCACAACCGCTTCATTTAAAGACATACAAAGTGTATTAGGAAAATCATACAAGCCTAGGAATCCTGGTATTGCACCATGATCTCTTATAAATTCTTCTGCTATCTTATCCAAATGTAAAGGGGATACACCAGGCTTAATTTCTGAAGCTAACATCCCTAATGTCTTTGATACAATCTGAGCACTTTCTCTAATTAACTCGATTTCTTCTGGGGATTTGTATTGGATCATGATCTTATTTTTGAGAAATTAAATCTTAGTCAAAAAACTCATATTCTAATTCGTAGTAAAATTTAGCAGGACGGTTAGGACTGTTATATCGCTTAATTAACTTCACTAAATTATTCTGGTAATATTCGTATTCTATCTTTTCATATTTATTCAGCAATGCATGTTCTACGGAAAGTACTTGTCCATCAGGTCTATAAACCGTTGTTATACTTCCAATATCATTTGAAGCTACATCTTGTATAATTATTCTTTCTACATTATCGGTATGGGTATAAAACCAATTCTCAATGGTCAGCTTATTACGTTTTACCATTACCTGCTCCAACTTTCCATCTTCTTGATACTTATGCAATTTGCTCATCATTAACTTAGCAGGAACTTCATTAGTATAAGTTCTCATCACTTTCCCATTTGGGTAATAGTCGTAACCTTCTACATAGTCGAATGAAGTCTTCGTCTGAAAATGAACTTGTCTAATCTTAGTCTTTCCATTATAAAACTGTCTAATAGATTTGTAAGGCACTCCATCCTTTCTACAAACTATATCTTCTAGTAATCCAAGATTATTGTAAATGTATATTTGAGAATACTTACTCTTTATTCCACCATCATCAGCAATAATCATTTCTTTAACTCGATCAACTTTTCCATCGTCTTTATAATTAACAACTTCAACCATATGCTGGTCATCATGATCAATCGTATTAACCTTCCATACTTTTATCCCACGCACATTCTTAGTACCCGCGAAACTAAGATCCATCTTTTCTAAAACTGGATCTCCAGCTAATAATTGATTAGCGAATAAAACAAAGAATATATAAAGTATAGCTCTCATTATTGGATGGTATAAAAATCTCCATTCTTAAGGATTGATATAACAGAACCATATGCATTAATAGTATCCTGTTCTATTGTTCCTTCTATTTTAATTACATTATCAGGATTGTTTTTGCCTGAAACAAAAATATCAAAGTTTGCAATCTCATCTCCCATATAATAATCGATATTTACATGGTAAGTTAAATTTACAAAATGACTTGAAACCTCTAAGTTTTCAAATCCATCCGTCTCTTCAGATCTTTGAATTGTATCTCCATTTAAAACCAAATACAAATCTAAGTCAATTTTATCCAAACCTCCGGTTGAAGAACCCAAAGCATCCGTCCATTCTAAAGTAATATCTACGCCAGAAGCATCTGTTATTGAAGTCACCTGATCTGTATCTGATTCTAAATATACATCACAAGAAGTAATCATAACTAACACTAACAATAAGCCTGTAATCTTTCTCATAAATCTAAATTAAAAAATATCCTTCACTTTTTTCTTTCTTGGTTTACTCTCAGCAGCTTCAGCTTCTCCATACTCCATCAATCTAATAAAGAAAACCCTTCTTCTCTTTTTACCTTTTTTACCATTATTCTTAATTTTCTGGTATCCATAAGATATGTATACTTTATTATGCCAATGTTCGATTGAAGCATTCATGTATTTGACCTTATCATCAGATTCTTCTTTTGAGAATGTTACTTCTCTATTTTTTGTAACAACTCCATCCTTAACTCGCATAGATTTTACAACTTTACCAGTAGCAAACATTAAGCTGACGGTTCCTTGGTAAATCTCAAAGCTTAAAAACTTTTTCTCAAAAAATGGTTTAGAGTTCAACCACATTTCAAAAGTTTGATCCCATAATTTTTCTCCCATTTCATTTACTGTAAGAATGGTAGCATGAGAATATTGATATCCATCAAATATAGTAACGGTTTGTGTTGTAGTTGATCCATTAGCACCAGCAACCGTATAAGTTTCTGTTCTGTAGGTTGGGTAATAACTTTCTCCAACGATATAATAAATTCCATCTTGTTCAATAACATCATGTAATGCTATAAATGACTTCAATTGCAGGTCTTTACCTTTTTGTTTCTTCCTTGCTGCTTTCTTTTCTATTCGTTCTTGTCTTTTCTCTGGCAAATAAGCAAAGTAATTATTGAAAGAAGAGAATGGATAATATTGCTCATAAATAACATTATCGCCCTTCTTTAGAATAGAAAACAATCCATTAGCAAATTGTCCCTTCTTACCATAAGAACCAACAATTAAATGTCGGCTTCCCATATCGGTTAGATTAAAATCTACAATATGATTACCCCCTTCAATGATAACTTCTTTTGCTTGCTGAGTAACTTCACCAGATGGTTTTAAATACTGATAATGTTTGGATGAAATGGAAGCGTTTTTAAAAAATCGCTTATAAGTAACCAGGATATTTTCATCCACTTTCTTTAAATCAACAACTCTAAATCTTTCTTTCTTTTGACTTACTAAATTGATCCATTTTAAAGTACCAGTAGACAAATCTATAACACAATAAAAAGGCTGCTTTCTTTTCAGCCAACCATGTACATGCAAATAATTATCTACTTGCATCATTCCTTCCACATCCATTTTCTTGCCAATAACTCCTTGGTAAGATTTTGCTTTAGATTGCCCTGAAGTATATTGATTTAGAGCAAAAGCGCCTGACCTGAAATTATAACTTAAATGAGATATTACACCTCTCTCATCAATATAGGATGCTTCTCCGTAATAATTCGATGGGATTTTTGTTGTAAAAGATTGTAGCTCTTTTAATTGAGTATCATAAGACTTAAAGACCAATTCACTGAGGTCTCCAATTCTTTTAGTAAAAACCGTCACAAATTCTTGGTCATCAATTGGAAACAATGATATATCAGAAAAACCTTCTTTTACATCAAATTCTATTTTCTGTTCTTGCTTTACCTGGGCATTGACAATGCTAGCAGATAGAAATAGAATAATTAAAAAACTGAATGATTTGTATAAATGGTAATATTGTAAAATTGACTTCATTATCTCAAGAGTGAAACGGCTTTCTTAATTGCTTCTACTAAGATATCAATTTCCTCCTTTGTATTATACATTGCTATAGAAGCTCTTAATGTTCCTGGTATCTTATAAAAGTCCATAATAGGTTGAGCACAATGATGACCGGTTCTTATTGCAATACCTTTCGAATCTAATAATGTACCAACGTCAAATGGATGAATACCGTCTATTACCATTGATATAACAGATGATCTTCTAGAGCTATCAGGACCTAATATCTTAAGGCCTTCTATTACAGATAAAGACTGATCTGCATATTCTAATAAATCTTGTTCGTGTTTTACAATTAACTCAAGACCAACAGATTCAATAAATTTAATTGCTTCACCTAAAGCAATACCTCCAACAATATTTGGTGTACCTGCTTCAAACTTATGTGGAAGATCATTATAAACTGTCTTTTCAAAACTAACCGTTTTGATCATATCTCCACCACCTTGATAAGGCTCCATTTTATTTAATAATTTCTGCTTACCATACAAAATTCCAACACCAGTTGGTCCATATAATTTATGAGCAGAAAAAACGAAGAAATCTGCGTTCATTGCCTGAACATCTACCTTCATATGTTGTATAGATTGCGCTCCATCAATTAAGACTTTTGCCCCTACTCTATGCGCCTTAGCTATAATAGCTTCAATATCGTTTATGGTCCCTAAAGCATTGGAAACATGATTTACTGCTACAAACTTAGTTTTCTCACTTAATAATGACTCGTATGCTGAAAGAACTAATTCACCATTTTCATCAATTGGGATGACCTTCAATTTAGCACCTACACGATCACATACCATTTGCCATGGAACAATGTTAGAATGGTGCTCTAAATAAGAAATAATTACCTCATCTCCTTCTTTAAAGAAAGTATTAGCAAATGAATTGGCAATTGTATTAATGCTATCAGTAGTTCCTTTAGTGAAAATTATTTCTTCTTCGTGTGCAGCATTAATGAAAGATTGAACAATCCTTCTAGCTTGTTCATATTCATTGGTAGAATAATCACTTAAGAAGTGAACGCCTCTATGAATGTTGGCATTCTCATCAGCATAATACTGCTTGATTCTATTAATAACTGAAATAGGCTTTTGAGTAGTGGCTCCATTATCTAAATAGATTAATGGCTTTCCATGTATTTTCCTCTTTAAAATTGGAAACTGAGCTCTTGATGCTGCTATATTGAATTCACTAATCATCCTATTATATCTAAAAGAATTAAACCATTTCTTCTTTTAACCAATCATAACCTTTCTCTTCTAACTCTATAGCTAAAGAAGCATCGCCAGTCTTAACGATCTTACCATCTGCTAACACATGCACAAAATCAGGTTTGATATATTCTAACAATCTTTGATAATGAGTAATTAAGACTACCGCTTTATCTTCAGCTCTAAATTTATTTATTCCATTAGCAACAATTCTTAAAGCATCAATATCTAATCCAGAATCAGTTTCATCTAAAATAGCTAGTTTAGGATCTAACATTAACATTTGGAAGATTTCATTTCTTTTCTTCTCTCCTCCCGAAAACCCTTCATTTAAAGATCTAGAAATCATCTTCTGATCCCAGTTTAATAAAGCTAAAGTCTCTTTCATCTTCTTCAAGAAGTCTTGAGGCTTAATAGGATCTAAACCCTGATGTTTTCTATGTTCTGCTAAACAAGTTTTTACAAAATTTGTTACTGTTACACCTGGTATTTCAATTGGGTATTGAAAAGACAAGAAAATCCCTTCTCTAGATCTATCTTCAGGAGCCATATCTAACAAGTTCTTTCCATTGAATTCTATAGAACCACCAGTTACATCATACTCTTCCCTGCCTGTTAATACAGCAGCCGTAGTAGACTTACCTGCACCATTAGGTCCCATAATTGCATGAACCTCACCTGGTTTAACTTCTAAATCAAGACCATTTAATATCTCGTTACCTTCTATCTCTGCTTTTATTCCTTTGATATTTAACATATCTATTAGTTTAATTTTTCTTCTATTAAGTTTAATATATAAGTCTTTACAGTCTCGTTTCTTAGTTTGTCTGTGATCTCTCCTGTAAAAGCTAAATTTAATATTCCTTGTGCTTGAGCCCTAGACAATCCTCTTTGTCTCATGTAAAATAATGCTTCATCATCTTGATGTCCTACTGTACATCCATGTGAACACTTTACATCATCAGCAAATATCTCTAATTGAGGTTTAGTATCTACACTAGCCTTCTCTGATAAGATTACATTAGCATTATTCTGATAAGCATTTGTTTTCTGCGCATCAAGTCTCACTAATACTTTTCCATTAAATAC
>JBELBA010000031.1:0-16691 GCA_042095635.1 Chitinophagales bacterium | reverse complement strand
TCATCGATATGTAAGATAATCTCTGTACCTCTGTCTGTCTTTACAGTATCTTCTATAGTATATTCTGGAGAACCGTCACATTCCCATCTTACAGCTTGTGCACCGTCTTGGTAGCTTAATGTTTTGATTTCAATCTTCTCTGCAACCATAAATCCAGAATAGAATCCTAGTCCAAATTTACCAATGATAGAAGCTGTATCTGTTTGATCTTTAAATTTGCTTACAAATTCTTCCGCTCCAGAGAATGCAATTTGGTTAATGTATTTATCTACTTCTTCCGCAGTCATACCAATACCATGATCCTTAATTGTCAATGTATTTGCTTCTTTATCTGCAATAACCTCAACTTTTAATTCTCCTAGTTCACCTTTTGCTTCTCCAATGCTAGATAAAGCTTTAAGCTTATTAGTAGCATCCATTCCATTGGCGATCAATTCTCTTAAGAAAATTTCGTGATCTGAGTATAAGAATTTCTTAATTATCGGAAATATATTGTCCGACGTTACATTAATTTTTCCTGTTGACATGTTTTCAAATTTTGTTGATGTATTAATGAGAAGCTATATTATCAAGGCTAATGCCAAAATAAAAAACCCTGTCATTTATGGCAGGGTTTTAAAGTTTTATCTAAAATAACTGCAATAATGGCAGTATTAATAGGATCTCGATTTACCATCTTTGGCTTTCTTGATAATTCCTAAAGTATGCATGATGTTAATTGGAATGATCATAGGATCAAATTCCCACCACTTTTGAGCAAAACTAGCGCTTGCTCCAAATTTGTGATGATTATTGTGTAATCCTTCTCCCCACATGATTAAGTCCCATGGCCAAAGATTAGTAGAAGTATCACTAACTTTATAGTTTCTATAACCCACTTTGTGTGCAAACCAGTTAATGATTACACCATGAAATGGTCCCATTACGAAGTTGATTGGCAATAAGGCCCAAAGGTAAAGCATGTCTGAAGGAACATATATGTAATAGAAGACAGTATAAGCAACTATCCACATTAACCTTACAAGTCTACTCTCTGCTAACTTTTCTAATTTACCAATACCTGGTAGGTTCTTTTTCCATTTGTCTTCAATGGTATCTTCCATTGTATTCATATTGTTATAAACCTTTTTAGTCTTCCACATCATCTTAAATAAGTTGTCGTCAAATTTAGGAGAATGTACATCTTTTTCTGTGTCTGCATAAGCATGATGTTGTCTATGCATAATTCCATATGTTCTTGGGCTTAAATAAGAAGCACCTTGGAAAATATAGCTTAAAGTATGAAATACTTCTTCCCAGAATTTATTCATTGTAAACTGCCTATGTGCAGAATATCTATGATGAAAAAACGATTGTGTAAATAAGGATAAATACCAATGTGCGATAAAGAAAATTATTACTTCCATTTGCTCAGTTTTAATTATACTGAAGATAATTAATTAATGAGATAATACCTTATTTATGAGCTTAATTAAAAGTGCTTACATTTGTATTATGATTCAAATTGATGGCGTACTAATATCAGATGCATTAGCAGAAGAGCATTTTTGTTGTGACTTATCTAAGTGTAAAGGAGCATGCTGCGAAGCTGGAGAAGAAGGAGCACCTTTAAAAGAAGAAGAAAGAGCTATCTTAGATGAGATTTATAATGATTTCGAAACCTACCTAGATAAGGAAGGAATTGATGCTGTAAAAGCACAAGGGAAATGGGTAAAAACAGAAGGTGGTTATGCCACTCCTTTAATAGGAAAACATGGGAGATGTGCTTATTCTATTAAGGATAAAAAAGGTGCTTGGTCTTGTGCAATTGAAAAAGCGCATGCTGCAGGTGAAGTAGGTTGGAAAAAACCAATTTCATGTCATTTATATCCAATCAGGGTTACTGAGTATCCTACCATGACCGCTATGAATTATGAGCAGTGGGATGTCTGCAATGACGCTTGTACTTTAGGACAATCTCTTAAACTACCTATTTATAAGTTTTGTAAGGATTCCATTGAAAGGGCTTATGGAGAAGAGTTTTACCAAATCATGGATGAAGCATTTAAAAGACAGCAATCAGAAGATTAGAAGTATTGCTCCAAAGAAGGTTTGCCTTCAAATACTTTCTGTCTGGTTTTTCCATCTTTAGCTATACTAAGTACGAAAAGATCTTTTTTAGGATTGGAAGAATGACCATTCTCAAACATTTGATCTAATCTAAATTGGTGGCCTTTGTATTCTAGTATATTTTCATGTTGCATACTAAAATCAAGTAAGCCATGTCTTACATGCTGTATTGAATTTAGTTGAGGTATGGCTTCTTTAACAAGCCAAGGAGGAACAGCAAATGCCAATCCTCCTAAAACCATGTCTTGTATAAATTTTAATCTATTCAAAATCTTCTACTAAGGTGCCCATTAAGCCACTATTATAATCGTTAATTGCTTGTCTAATCTCTCTTTGGTTGTTCATTACAAACGGACCGTAAGTAGATATTTCTTCATTAATTGGTTCTCCACCAAGGATTATTCCTCTTGTTGATTCTAATGCTTTAATAGTGACTGTTTCGCCATCGTTATCAAACCAAGTTAAGCCTTTTGCATCAACTTCTTGCTCTCCGTTTACGAGTAATTTACCATTGAGTTGATAGATAAATAAATTTTGATTTTTAGTTAGATCAAAAGTATATTCTTTACCAGACTCTAGCTCAAAACGTGCCGTTGTTAATGGACTTCCATACTCTACTTTTCCAGTTAATCCAGTAAGCGTACCAGAGAATACACCTATTCTTTTTCCTTCTTCTACAATTTCAGGAACATCTTTTCTGTTTAATGGTAAATAAAATGGTTCTGTCATTTTATTGGCTGCAGGTGTGTTAATCCAAATCTGTAAAAATTCAAATTTTCCACCTTTTTCCGCTAGCGCTTTAGATGGCCTTTCGCTATGAACGATACCAGTACCCGCGTGCATCCATTGTGTTCCGCCTTCATGCACAATAGATGAATTGCCGATAGAGTCTCTGTGGTGTATATTACCGTCAAAGATGTAAGTTACTGGTGCAAAACCTCTATGAGGATGAGGGCCAACACCAACTTGAGATGGATCGTCACCTCCAGGCATCTCTGAGGCCCAATGATGTAATAATAAGAACGGATCTATCTGATCTATTCCATGCATTGGTATAGCTTGGTCTAGTATATGGCCACCCATGTTTACCTTTTGAGCATAAATTACTCGTTTTATAGATCTTATATTTTTCATAATCAATGTTGTTGTATTAAATGTATATACAATTAATTTATGTAAAAGGTTTTGTTTCTCCATCTATTTAACAAAATTTACAATTATATTTTGACAAGCTTCAGACATTAATAGTGTAATAATATCCTTATTTTGTATCCTAACATGATTACAAAAATTAGCACTAACATACTTATAGGAATATTCAGTTTCCTCTTATTCTCTTGTTCTAACCAAAGCATTAAATCTATCGATCAGGATTTAGATGGTATAATCGGACAATTAGAATATGATCATATTAGACTTCAAAGTCCGGATGGAAAAATACCTTCAAATATTAGAAAGCGAGAATTAGCTTTTGCTGCTAAGCAAAATACAGTATCGGCTTCTAGTAGAGCTATTGGAGATTATACTTGGAAACATAGAGGACCAATAAATATTGGAGGAAGGACAAGAGCATTGGCTCAAGATATCACTAATCCTGATGTACTAATTGCTGGTGGAGCTTCTGGAGGTTTATGGAGAAGCATAGATAAAGGTGCAAGTTGGACACATGTAATTGACTTAACAGAGCAATATGGTATCTCTTGTTTAGTGCAAGATACAAGAAGTGGTAAAGAACATATATGGTATTATGGAACCGGAGAAGGACTTGGAAATTCAGCTTCTGATTATGCAGCCTATTATTTAGGTAATGGTATGTATACCTCTAGCGATTCTGGAAAAACATGGACGCATATTGCATCTACGGAGAATCGAAATCTTTCTGCTTTATCTTCTAATTGGGATCTAGTTAATCAGATTGCAATTAATACTGCTAATACAGAAGAAACAGAATTATATGCCGCTGTATATGGAGGCCTAATGCGATCCGTAGATGCAGGACAGAATTGGGAATTAGTTTTAAATGGCGATGGCTTTTTAGCTTCTAACATGCATTCGGATATTAAGATTAAATCGGATGGAACTAAGTTTGCTTATGTAAGTTCTGAAGTAAGTAATGAGCATACTGGTTTCTTTACAAGTGTAACTGGAGAACTCGATGATTGGACCGAAATTACACCAGAATTTGGGACGCACAGTACAGAAAGAATGATTCTTGAAATTGATGAAATCAATAACGTTTTATATGCTTTTGGTAACGCAGGACGACAAGGTCATGTTTATGTTAGTCCTTGGCATGAGGAAGATACGAGTTACTGCAGCTTCTGGAAGTATGATATTGCAAATGATGAGTGGACGGATATGTCTTCCAACTTACCACCAGCATCCAAGTTATTTGATGGTTTAACCATTCAGGGTGGTTTTGATTTGGTGTGTCGTGTACATCCTGATAATAGCGATCATATCTTTTTAGGAGGAACTAATTTATTCATCTCTAAAGATGGTGCAAGTAGCAAAAATAATTGGACACAGATAGGCGGTTATAGAGAAGATGCGCAAAGAGGTACCTTAGAATATAGGTATCCTAATCATCATCCAGATCAGCATCATTTGATATTCGATAAGTCAAATAATAAATCAATATTTACAGCTCACGATGGTGGTGTATCTATTACTGATAACTATGAGTTAGAGCATGTAGAATGGACCTTTCTAACACATGGATATTATACCACCCAATGTCATGCTGTTACTATTAATGAAGCTACAAGCGATCCTATCATTTATGCGGGGTTGCAAGATAATGGAACGATGCGAACAGGGTTTAATGATATTGAGGCAATATGGAAGGCTGCTTTATTAGGAGATGGATCTTATGGTGCTGTTTCAAGTGACGGTTCGCAAGTGTATTTATCAAGTCAGAATGGAAATGTAAGAAACGTAGGATTAGCTGAAGACGGAAGTTTAGTTACAAGAAGTAGAGTAGATCCAGAAGGAAAGAAAAATGTTCTATTTATCAATCCATTTGTCATTGATCCTAATGATGATGAAATCCTTTATTACTTGGGAGGGCAGAAATTATATAGACAGAATAATCTTTCTCAGTTTGATGAATCGGTTAATCAGTTCGATGAAGTTCCTTTATCTGCCGGATGGGATATCTATTCAGATTCGGTAGATGGAAGTTCTGGTGTATTACTGACTACTTTAAAAGCAACAAGAGGAATGGATAGAAGACTTTATGTAGGTGCTTTAGGAAAGGTGTTTAGAATTGATAATCCGCATACTGGAGATCCAGAATGGCAAGATGTGTCAGTTGGATTACCTCGCGGTGGTTATGTAACGGATATTGCCATTGACCCAAGAAATGCAGATAAGTTTGCAGTGGTTATTTCTAACTATAAGACTTATAGCATATTTTATACAACAGATGCAGGTTTAACATACAGCAAAGTGGCTGGTAATTTGGAAGAAAGAGACAGTGGAGGCGGAGATGGACCATCTTGCCGAACGATGGTCATCCATCCATTAAACGATGGTAAAACTGCATATATAGTTGGTACAAGTACAGGATTATATGCTACGGATTCAATGATAGCTGATGCCACATTTTGGACAGCGGTTGCTCCCAATAATATAGGAACGGTTGTAGTAGAGATGATTAAGGCAAGACAAACGGATCATACGCTAGTTATAGGTACACATGGCGCTGGTGTTTTCTCAGCGGTAATAGATGAATATTGGAAGCTTACGGGTGTTGAAGAATTGAAAGAAACGAATAAGATCTCTGTATCGGTGTTTCCTAATCCATGTTCAGATCAAATATTTATAGATGTGAAGCAAAGATTGGAGTCTATTATTGTTTATGATCAATTAGGAAGAGTGGTGATCAATAAACATTATACCAGTTACCAAGTTCAGGAGCAATTGAATATTTCTAATTTGAACAAGGGAATATATTTTGTTGAAGTGAAGACTTCAGGAGGAAAATCTAAAGAAACATTGATTAAAGACTAAGTAAGTTTATTCAGCAATTTTGTAGATCATCTATGCATGCCATTCTTAAATGTGTGCTCTAATATTTGAGTAGCTTCTTCAAAGTCTTTTCCAAAACTAATGATGCCACCTTCGTGTCCTGCCATGGTAATTAATGGTCTAGAGAGGATATCTTCTTCTTTAAATAATCGATTAATTTCATCAGCCATTTCTGATGTTCCATAGGGTATGGAAGGATTGGTAATACCTTTATTTTCAGTCAATAACCTGTTCCAAAAATCAGTGTGATGAATATGTATAATACATTTTATCAAAGTGCTTTGTTCATAAATAGCAGCATGAGTTAAGCTTTCCGAACTAGCTTTAACAGGGCCTTCGCAGGTAAGTGTATTCTTATTTATGTTGTATTCAGTTACTGTTGTATATTCATTCGGACTTAATCGTTCTAAGTGCCCAGTTTGTGTTCCGGATATGATAAATTTATGATTTTCTAAGCGCTGAGAAATATTTCCAAAGCCCACATCATAATTTTGATCATATCCAATCCAATTCCGCCCAATCATTAAAGCTCTAGCAACTTCTATAGCAGAATAATCAAAATGAAGATTTGCTTCTTTTTCTAACCAATGGCATTGGTATTTAATTACACCATCATCCATGATTATGCTTGTTCAGGAAAAAGTCCAATGATTCCTGCTTCTGAAGCCTCACAAATGCCTCGTTCTGTTATTAAGCCAGTAACTAGCTTAGCAGGCGTTACATCAAATCCATAATTGATTGCAGGTGAATCTTCTGGAGTTATTAATACATTTGTTATTTCGTTATTCGATTTTCCTTCCATGTATTTTACTTCATTTTCAGATCTAATCTCGATAGGGATATCCTTTCCTTCTCTAAGTTCAAAATCAAAAGTAGTAGAAGGTAGTGCAACATAAAAAGGAACTTGGTTATCATTAGCTGCTAAGGCTTTTAAGTAAGTTCCAATTTTATTAGCCACGTCTCCTGTTCTGGTTGTTCTGTCTGATCCAACAATACAAAGATCTACTTGGCCATGTTGCATTAGATGTCCTCCCGTATTATCTGCTATTACTGTATGAGGAATTCCATGTTGCCCTAATTCCCAAGCTGTTAATTTAGCCCCTTGGTTTCTAGGTCTGGTTTCATCTACCCATACATGTACTTTAATTCCTTTGTCATGAGCTTGATAAATAGATGAAGTTGCTGTTCCATAATCACAAGTAGCTAACCAACCAGCATTACAATGTGTTAGAATATTGATGGTTTCACCTGGTTTTTTTGCAGCAACTTCCTCAATGATTTTTAAACCATGAATTCCTATTTTTCTGCATTGATCGATATCGTTACCAAAGATTTCAAAAGCCTTTTGAAAAGCCATTCTCTGAATGTCTTTAATCTCTGTCCCTTTATTATGAAGGCCTGTTACAAAGCTTCTTACATTGTTAACTGCCCACATTAAGTTTACAGCGGTTGGTCTAGCTTTTTCAATTTTATCGCAAAGGGCATTGAAATTTTCTAGGAATTGATCTTTACCAGATTCTAATGTTGCAAAATAGCATCCAAAAGCTCCGACGGCTCCAATTAAAGGTGCACCTCTCAAGTGCATATCTTTAATGGCTTGTATTACTTCAAAAACAAAACCTAGATCTTCCCATACCAAACGATGAGGTAATTGTCGTTGATCAATGATACGGATCGACTTTAACGGACCGTTTTTGATCTTTATACTAGTATGATGCTCACCATTGATTTTCATTAGATTAAATATAAGGAAAATTGCTTTTACCCTAAACGAATTATGAGGCGTGATAGTTTAATATTCTATCACTTCAATTTTAGAACGTTGTACCAATTGTTTGATGAATTTCTTCCATCTAGATCGCCAGAGATCTTCCATTATTTGTTTCTTCCAAGTAGGCTGATTACTATATCTAATGGAGTTAAGAATTAATTGTTTAATCCCAGCAAGATCTAAGTCCCATGCTATTGCTGCTTCATAGAATTGATGGGAGAAAGAGAACTTCATAATTCCTTGATTCTCGGACCCCAATACTACTGGTAATCCGTGGTTTAAGAAAATTTTACCAGGATGGTCACTTAGGTTTGCAGAATAGCCTAATACCTGATTACTAATCGGTGAGATTTCAATAGCTAAGCCTTTCTCTTTTATTAAGTTCATTAGTAGTGGAAACTTAGTTAATTCATATCCATATCCAATTCTTTTACATTCTAGTAAGACTGCATCATAGATATGATCATCCATGGCTTTATCACTTTCGTCTGGATTAAAGAATAACCCAATTCCTGCTTTAGCGCTATTAGGGTTTTCTTGGACTTCCATATATTTTTTTAAGAATAATTTGAATTCATTGACTGTATATTCAATACTAGCAAAGTCAAATCCACCCATGATTTCAGGATACTTCTCCACTAATAATAACGCTGTTTCATAATGTTCTAAGAGTGTTTTTCTTTTCTGAGATTGACCTACACTATATATCACTTTAAAATCAAAATCGGGATATTCTTTTTGTATTTCATTTCTGGCAGAAACATACAAATCTAGTTCTGTAAAAGGATTAAAGTAAGACCGTTGTAAATCATACATGCCATTGAAGCTAGAATGTATTTCTACATAAGAAACATTGTCCTTTACTAAGTCTTTAAACATACTTAAAACGAAGTCTCTAAACAATGGCTTGTAACTTAATAACCCATCCGCTCTAAATAAAGCTTTATCATACTCTCTTGGTATATGTTCAAATGGATAATCATCCCTACCTAAAGAGATATTATCATACATTTCATACATGAATTCGTCTCCCATTAATTCTCTCATCTGCTGAAAAGAACGCCATTGCTTACCCGGAGATTTTGGAGCGAATCGGAATGTTCCATTTACCCAAGATTTATTATCTGCTCCGATATAGACATAACAATTAGGTAATTGACCTGCCTTGTTTAATAAAGATCTATAATTACCCATGGTATGGATATGACCATATAACATTGCTCCTTTAGGAATGTTTTGTATAGTTAAATAGAAAGGACTTTGATCGATAAAGCTTTTAATGTCTAAGAAATAAGAAGAAGGAGGAAATTTATCTTTTTCCACCATTCTTTTCACTTCGCGTTTTTTCAACTCAATGAAAAAGTCGTTTGCAATGATTTCGCTGGTATCTAACAAGTCAGGGTCTGCATCAAATTGAATTTCTCTTTCTGCATTAATAAGGTTAGATCTATTCTGAAAATATTTCTGAATAGAATTAAACTCTCCTTCATTAATAATAGAGGATACAGAAGGTTGTTTGGTTGTTTTACAACCAATTATTAAACCAATTATTATGGTTAAAGAAATTATTAGATTTCTATTCTTCATAAGAATGCATATGATTCGATTTGGGAAAGCTACTAAAATCTACGCTTTGAAGATAAAATAGATGCTATCTTGTTAACTAGGAGTGTGTTTATTTATGTACAATAAACCCTTACCCTCAGTACTTTCCCCCAGGGGATATGGATGTCTATATTGTTAATTATTCAATTAGATGGTGCAATGAAATTCTATTTTTATACTATAAAATAGATTTATTGATGAGTTTTAGAATTAGTTCTTCTATGGGTATGATCCCTTCTCTCTGTGAGAGAAGGATTGGAGATGAGGGTATTATACTACTAATTTGTATCCACTACCATGGATATTCATGATCTGTAAGGTATCATCTGCTTTTAAAAATTTTCTAAGCTTGGTGATGAATACATCCATACTTCTGGCGGTGAAATAATTGTCATCTCCCCAGATTTTTACTAATGCTTCTTCTCTGGTTAATATGGCATTCATATTCATACAAAGCATTTTTAATAATTCAGATTCTTTAGTTGTTAATTTCTGTTCATTACCACCAATAGTTAATATCTGGCGCGTAGTATCAAAATGAATTTTTCCAATTTGATATTCTAATTGCGCTTCTTTTTTAGGTGCAGCATTAATTCTTCTTAGGATAGCATCCATTCTTAGCGATAACTCTTCCATACTAAATGGCTTAGTTAAATAGTCATCTGCTCCGCTTTTAAGACCTTCTATTCGGTCTTCTTTCATGGTTTTAGCAGTTAAGTACAAGAAAGGAATCTTTTGATCTTGCTCTCTTATTTTTTTACCTAATTCGAAACCATCCATCACTGGTAACATTACATCTAAGATACAGAAGTCAAATGTCCCTTTTTCAAAGGCTTCTATACCTAACTTTCCATCTTGAGCTAATGTTACATCATATCCCTTAATTTCTAAATATTCCTTTAAAACACTTCCTAAATTAGGATCGTCTTCTACTAGTAAGATTTTGTTTTCACTCATAGTTCACTATTGTTTTGATCAAATGGGAAGAAAAGTTCGAACGAGCTTCCTTTATTCTTCTGACTTTTCACTTTTACATTCCCATTATGTGCGTTTGTCATTGTAAGTACATAACTAAGACCTAATCCAAAGCCTTTTACATCATGTACATTTCCTTTGGAAACCCTATAAAATTTGTCAAATATCTTTTGTGATTCTTCTTTGGTCATTCCTATACCTTTGTCTGTAACGCATAGAATTACCCCTTTATTATTAGCCTTTGTTCTGATCTTAATCTCAGGTTCTTTGTCGCTATATTTAATAGCGTTATCAATTAGATTAGACAATATATTTTTGAAATGTACTCTGTCTGCCATTATAATTGTACCCTTAGGGTCTTCAATAAATTCAATGGTTCCATGTTTCTCTTTTACCTGTAAATTAAATGAACCAACAATTTCTCTAACGGTATTATTTAAGTTGATTTCAGACTTTTGTAATTGCCACTCTCCTTTATCAATCTTAGCAAATTGAAGTACTTTTTCAACTTGATTCTTCAATCGATTATTCTCATCAAAGATGACTTTAACAAAACGTTTTATTTTAGATTCACTCGCAATTACACTTGGCTCTGAGAGTGCTTCGCTCGCTAAAGATATTGTTGCGATAGGTGTTTTAAACTCATGCGTCATGTTGTTAATGAAGTCTGTTTTCATATCAGAAATAACACGCTGTTTTTTAATTACATTTACAGCATAGACGAAGCATGCAATAATAAATAGCATCAATAAAAACGAACCTGTTAACATAAAAGCTAAACGATCTAATAGTAGATGATTTTGGTTTGGAAACCATAAATATAGTTGTGCTTCTTTACTAATGATATCTTTAGGGAACAGCCTTATTTTATACTTGGACTTAAATAATTTCTGAATGTTAGCCTTAATCGGATTTTGGTAAATCACTACTTTAGCTGGTTCTTCAGAAAGTATATATTCGTGTGGTATTTGTACGTTATGCTTAACTAGTTCATCCTTAATTACTACATCCAGTTGTTCTGGGTCAATTCTTTCTTTAATTGACTTATTGGTATTCAATTGTTGAATAACATTTTGAATCAATTCTAATTGATTTGTACTAGATTTGGATAGTAGGGTCTTTAAGTTTTTATCGGGTTCGGATATTTCAAAAGAGTACTTTAATCTTAATCCATTTTCATTTTTAGTAGTGTCTCCAATAGTATATAAATCATTGGTGTTTTCAACTGTAAATCCAAATTCTAAATCTTTAAGATGCGTAGTTTGATTTCGAAACCAAGTATAGTCTTGTATGTCTTGAGCAAGGTCTGAGCTAGATTTGTTGTCTTTTGCTGTATACTTCAGCATCTCATTTTCTTCGGCATTCGTCATCATCGTTTGTATGACTTCTTCATGCTCTAACCTTTTAACAATAGAATGTAATGCTTCATTAACTTGGCCTCTAAATTCTTGCTCTTTTAGTGTATATGCTTCATTGATCCAATAGAACTGAATATATACTAGACCTAGTACAGAGAAACACATTAAAGTGATTAGTAGCCATGTCATATTCTTGTTAATCATTCGCGCTTAGCATAAATGTACGATTTAACTTATTGGCTTTTGTCTTCTGTTAACAAAGTTTAACGCTTGAAATAAGACTTGAAGGCTATTCCATCATTAAGTACCTAATGATGTCTTCATCTTTCTCTTGGATGAATTTTTGAGGGCTTCTGTTTAACTCTAGTTTGAAACAGTTGTTGTCATAAACTAAGTACAGCGACTTTTCTAATTCCATGTAAGTAATTCCAATAATCCTATTTTGATCAATGTTGTAAAATCTTAAGTGTTTACCGTTAAAAAGATAAGCCTTACCAATAGTGTCTGAAAGGACTAATTCTGGCTCTGGAATTCCATCTTTTTCAAAGTTGAAAATAATTTCTCCTTCTTCTAATTTAGTTTTAGAAGCTGCTTTTTCAGCTTTCTTCTTTTCTTTTTGAATAGGTTTTGGGAGCTCTTTAAAAACGTCCGCTGAAGAAGTTTCTTTTTCTTCTTTTGATGCTTCTATATGATTGTCGACAATTTTCTTTTCTACATCAGCAACATCTTGTTTAATTTTTATAGAATATACTGGTATAGCTGTCTGTTTTTCATCATTCCATTTGATGAAGAAACCAATAGCACCAATTGATAAAATACCTGCTATTAAAAGTCCATATTTAAGATTATTACCACTAGCACTTCCGCCTTTAGGGTATAAATCTTTATGAATAGATTTTAACTCAAGCTTAAGATCTTGAGCACCCGCATATTCAACTGCATGCATAGCCATTCTTTGATTCTCTACATCCTTTCTTAATTGACTATCCGTATTCATTTGATCAATAAACTGACTTAGTTCATCACCTCTCAATCGATCCTCTAAATAGGCTTCAATCTTCTCTATATGTCCAAAATCATCGCTCATTGCCATTTATTGTTAATTACAAATTTACTAAAAGGTCACCCGGGACCACTTTTTTTAGTCTTTGTAAACACTTGTATTTTTGGTTTTTAGCACTATTAGAATTACTATACTTCATGATAGAAGATATTTCTTCCATACTTCTTTTCTCGTAATAATATAGAACTAGTAATTTTCTACATGGGTCACCCAGTTCTTCCAGGAAGTTTACCAATGTAGCCTTCACTTTTTCTTGATGTTCATTTAGTTCTTTTTCGTCATCGTTATCAGATAGCACATTTTCATAATGTCCTATATATTTATGTTTTTTACTGTCTCGCAACTTCTTCAGCCATAAATTTTTTGCAACTGCAAAAACAAATGTCTTAATCGCAGCAGAAAGTGTAAAATCTACTTTTGTTGCTTTTTGATAAAAGACAATCATAGCCTCTTGAAAGATATCTTGAGCTTCGTCTTCAGAACCGCTGTTGTTTTTAACGTAAGACAAAACAGATGGATATACTGTCTTGTATACATATTTAAGCGCATCCTGTCTATTACTCCTTAAGCCCTGAAGTACTTCTTCATCATTTTTGTACATTGAAAAAAAACGTTTATTTATACCGCTCAAAAATAAAGGTCACCCCTTAATTTTATTAGCTATGATTTTTTAAACTAATAGTACCAATCAAGATACATAATTATCTTATACGTTTATTACTTAAAAGGGATTAGAAAAATATTTTTTAACAAAAATGGGTGACAATAATAGATAACAGGTATTGATTATTAAATCAACCAAATATTAGGGACAACAAACATAGGTATATGAAGATTTTAGGACTTATATTATTTATCGTGATGAATGGATTATTTGTAACTGTTATGGGTGCAATTGATGCATTTAAATTTAATCCTGACAATATTAAGTATACGGACCAATCCTTAATTATTGATGTAGGAAATCGTTTTATGGAAAATGCACCTTTCAGCTTTGAAGCAACTACAATTGTAGATATTATATTCGTATTTGCAGGTATTGCAGTACTTTTCTTAGTATTTATATACTTAGTTTTTGAAATCTATTTATTTATTAATTTTATGTCAAGTAGAAACAAACCAACTATAAAGTAGTATAGTTGTTAAAGTTCTACCTTTAACATGAATAGAATACTATCCTTAATATTAATAATCTTATTTACTTCCAATGCTTTAGCACAGAATGTGCCTTTCAAAAAGCGTAAGTTCAGAAATCAGAAGTATGAGCTAGAACAAGCTTTAATCAAACTTCAAAGAGGTGATCAGTTTTACTTTGATAAA
Organism: Chitinophagales bacterium; assembly: GCA_042095635.1. Classification (GTDB taxonomy): domain Bacteria; phylum Bacteroidota; class Bacteroidia; order Chitinophagales; family CAJXBJ01; genus JBELBA01. The sequence goes on along the minus strand of JBELBA010000031.1, from coordinate 2,458 downwards.
CATTACGATACAGCTCTAGAACTATTCTTAGAATGTCAGGATTTAAACCAAAAAAATGCAATACTTAATTATAAGTTAGGAGATATATATCTGCATTTACATCAACCCAAGAAAGCTATTTTCCATTTACGAGAAGCTCTAAAATTGAATAAAAATATCGATAAGATTTTATATACCGATTTAATCTTTGACGTAACTCCTGAAACCTCTATATACTGTAAGATTGCATATGCTTATGCTTTAAATTTCGAATGGGATCAGGCCTTAAAGTATTATAAAATTTTTAGAGCTAGTTTAAATCGAAATAGAGAGTTAAAGTATACGTTTAAAGGAGATTATATTTGGTTGTTTGCAGATCAGAGAATCGAATCTTGTAAAAATGGTAAAGACTATGTCAGTAATCCTATTGAAGTAGATATAGAGCTTTTAAACGAAGAAGTCAATACAATTTATTCTGAGCATAGTCCTTTTGTTACCTCCGATGGTAGTATGCTTTATTATACTGCCAGGAGAAATGATGGAATGGGCAATGAAAACAAACAAAGCTTGGACGCCTATAGAGAAGATGTTTACAAAGCAGAATATATTGATGGCGGTTGGTACGATGTAGGAAATATTGGAGAACCAATCAATACATATACACATGATGCGACTGTTGGAATTAGTTTCGATGCAAAAACACTATTTATTTACAGATTTAGTTTAGCAGATGGTGGTGATATTTATTATTCAAAGTATCAGGATGATATGTGGTTGGAACCTGAGCGTTTTCCAAAAACAATTAATACAGAATTTCACGAATCTTCAGCCTGTTTCTCTCCAGATGAGAAGGTAATGTTTTTTGTTAGTGATAAGCCAGGAGGTATTGGTGGCAGAGATATATACTATGCAAAACGTCTTAGAAATGGAGGATGGGGTAGAGCTTATAATCTTGGAAACGAGGTAAATACACCTTTTGATGAACACAGTGTTTATATGCATCCAGATGGAAGAACGATCTACTTTTCTTCTAAAGGTCATAGTTCTATAGGTGGTTATGATATTTTTAAAACAACCCTTAGGAAAGGTAAATGGTCAAAACCAGAGAATTTAGGTTATCCTATTAATACGCCTGGAGATGATACTTATTTTATGCTTACACCTGATAGTAAAATAGGTTACTATTCTTCGCATAGAGCTAATGGTATGGGGTCTGATGATATCTATAGGGTTACTTTCCCTGATGCTAAAAAACCTGGTAATGAAGTAATTATTATTAAAGGTCGAGTAAGACGAGCTAAAAAAGGTATTAAAGCTGATATTGACGTTATTAATAATAGAACACATGATACCGTTGGTGTTTATCGAACTAATCCTGAAGATGGGTCTTATATTATCCCACTAGAAAAAGGGAATAATTATGGATTAACTATTCAGGCAGAAGGGACCATGTTTTACTCTGAAAATGTTGATTTGACCGACGAAAGTGGAGCACTTAATTTTGAAGCGGTAGACCAAGTGATCAAACTAAATTCTATTAAAGTTGGCAGTAGAATGGTACTTAGAAATATTTTCTTCCAATCTGGAGAAGTAGAGCTATTAGAAAGCTCGATGCCAGAATTTAAGCGTTTGAAGAAGTTTATGGATAAGTATCCGAAAATGAAGATCATGGTGATAGGACATACAGATAATGTTGGTGATCCAGAATACAATCGTCAGCTTTCAGAAATGAGATCTAAATTTTTGGTATATAAATTAATAGAATTTGGTATTGCTGAAGATCGATTAGATTGGAATGGTTATGGAATGGAAAAACCAATTGCATCTAATGATACGGAAGAAGGTAGAAAGCGAAATAGAAGAATAGAATTTAAAATTCTTTATAAGTAAGTCTAAGACTGCAACCAATTAATGGCATCTTCTTCACTTGTAAAGCATTTAGATTCAATACCAGGTACTTGAATTTTTTGCGGTAATCTTCCTAGTAGTTTATCAAAGACCCTTTGTTTTACTATAAACGCAGCTTTATTAATACAAGGATATTCTTTTCTTTGATCTAGATATTGTTTGGTCTTGGGAGTCATTCTAATTAATTCCCTAATATCCACTATAATAGGATATACTTTACCATTAGCAATTTCCCGAATTACACCTAGATCAGTCATTGCATCTGCAATATCTAAATTAGAAATCTTATAAAATCTAAGTCTTAGGATATTATCATTACCTAGCCATTTACTAGACGTTCTAGACTTTAAACTTGATATGTCTTTTGGGGTATCCAATTAATCAATAATATTCATCTCAGCGACCAAATGTTCCGCTCCTGCATAGAATTCAATAATGAAAAGAATATATCGAACATCTACACTTATATTTCTTACCTGATCTGGATCATACATAATATCAGACATTGTACCTTCCCAGTTTCTATCAAAGTTTAGACCTATTAACTCCCCTTTTGCATTTAGAATAGGTG